>CAZSOP010000068.1:0-12387 GCA_964608385.1 uncultured Cytophagia bacterium | reverse complement strand
ATTTACCGGTTATCGATGCTACAATAACCAGAAATGAAGGCAAAAGGTATAGCAACAGCTCTTGCCATCTTTTTTGTCTGAACAAATAAAACAGCCAAAAGGCGATTAAAACATTCAAGGCAATCCATACCGGTATAGCAACATTAAAAAAATATCGCGACATGCGCAGTATATGCAAAACCACGTGCCCTGCATAATGAACCAGATAGTCGATCTCCGATATCCTGTTCCAGTTCAATATCTGTACGGACCAATCACGCAAAAACACCGGGTTGCTTACAGCGCCGGCGATAAACGTTATATACAAAAAGATAGCGAACAATCCATATAAAAGTGCTGCAGCCACGAAATAGTAGCGAAACGGTTTGTCCTTTGCTTTAAAAGCGAGCAAAAGGATCACAAATACGGAGACCGTGACGAATACAGAGGCGAATGCCAGATACAGCCCTGCTATCGCGATGGTGATAAAAAGCAGCCAGTATTTTTTACCGCCCTTGGTTATGAGCTGTTTACCGAGATAAACAAGAATTACGGTCATTAATACGTCGGCGCTATAATGTTTCAGGGATTTGGCATAAATAATAAAATTCCTGGAGGCAGCGCCCATCAACAACACCCCGATCAGGGACCAGGAGACGGAAAAATAGAGCCTGAACAGACGATAGCCCAGCAAAACAGCCAGAACAGCGAAAAGGGCGGGAAAAAAGCGCAGTGCAAATGCATTGGAGCCAAAACAAACCACGGCCGAACGCGTTAACAGTCCAAATAGTGGGGGAAATTGGATGGGCCAATTTTTATAATATTCCCGAACCGCTTCCCGGGGCCAGGGATAATCCGTCAGGCTCCAATCGTCACTGATGAGCGTGCGGGCCGGATGAAGCTCATCGCTGCCCAAAACGATACGGCTATTGCCATAAAAGTGCAGGTATATAACAAGCACAAGTACTGCTGCTGCAAAAACAAGTTGAATGCGTGAATCGATCCTTGACAAAAAATCATCCTTTAGAATTTCAGTTTTTTGCTTTTATACACATCTGTTCCAGTTGTTTGGCTTTGTGATTCCAGGTATGGTGCTGCCGGATGGTTACAAGCGCGTTCCGACCAAGTGTTTGGCGCAAATCGCTATTGTGAATCAGCTCTGCTAGTTTTTCTTCCAGATCAGATATGCATCCTGGTTTGAAAAAATAGCCATTATAACCGTGTTGAATAATTTCTCCTATTTGTCCCACCGGAACGGTCAGGACAGGTTTTGCCAGTGCCATATATTCAAAAATTTTGACCGGAGAATAATAAAATAAATTCTGATCTGTATAAGGCGCCAGGGCTATATCAAATAGATTGATATAGTGATGGACCTCGGCATGGTCCTGATAATCGAGTATAATCATCCGGTTACTCCAGGGTTTAGCATAGCAGAATGCTTTAAAATCGTCGGCATTCGGACCGCCACCGCCAATAATCAAAAATACAAGTTGATCGTATTTTTTGACAACTCTGCTGATCAACTCCTGTAATACATTGGTGCCATGCCAGTAATGCAGCGATCCTAAAAACCCGCATACAACAGACGAAGATTGCATCGAAAATTCAGCCCGAAGAGCAGCGCGGTTAGAACTGGTTCTGGGCGTTGCTGCATTGGTAATAACACCAATCTTGTGCCCACAGCCATAAAGCTGATCGTAATAGTTTTTGGTCACGGTTGATTGTACAAACACCTGGTCGGCAATGCGGAAATTTAACTTTTCGATAAAAAGCAGGCAGCGTTTCCAGATGATGCCGTCGCGATTATTATACTGCAGCCACTCGTAAGAATTCGCACCATCCGCCTCCAGGAGCAAAGGGATATTGCACCACTTTGCCAGGAGTGGCGATGAAAATCGATAGGCATCCACCCTGCTGATGATGATATCGGGTTTGTGTTTAACGATAAAGCGATACTCGGCAATAAAATCAAAGATATTTTTTGCGATTTCTTTGGGTGTATAGAGAAACCGGCGTAAAAGCGGATGCCGGAGCAGGGACCGTTTATTTGTTTTAGAACGCTTCGATTTTAGTGGCATCTTTTCATATCGCCAAAAAAAGGTTACCGCATGACCCCGTTTGCAAAGATGACCGAGCAATTCCCGGGCTTTTATTGTTGACCCGATCGAGCTTCCATACAGATCCGCCATATAATTAAAATATACGATGCGCAATTTAACTCCCTAAACTGATCGCAGGTTCTCACATCCGGTTATTTTTCACTTTTGTGCCACCAGAACAAGGTTGCCTTTCTTATTGTCGAAAACGCCTAGCATCCGGTTTATACATCTGGCAGCAGGAAGCAATATGGCATATAAAGGCATGCATCTACGCTTACAGGTTTCTGTCAGATCGAATAAAAAGCCGGATAGAAAATGTCCGTCCGTGCGTTTTTGCAAAACCTGAAAACCGAGTTGTTCGAGCAGGAGGACCAGCTCAGACATGGCGTAAACGCGTCCGATATGTTCCTCTTCTTCCCATTCATAAAAATGGGTAAAGTGTTCAAGCAGGAAAAACGTGTGATCGTTTTTACCCGGAAGCTGTATATGCAGAATACCGCCCGGTCTGAGAGCGCGGTAAAATTTTTCCAGAATCAATTCATTGTCCGGAATATGCTCAAGAACATGAATAGAGAGAATAAGGTCATACGCATTCTCCGCATTCAAATCATGTAGATCTCTTTCGAAAAAATCGACGTTTTGGTAACCACCGATTGCTTTGATACGCCGGCACACCTTGATATTATCACCAAGTTCATGCAGTTCCGGATCGGATTTATCCCACCCTTCTATACGGCTGTCCGGATAATTATCTGCCAAATAAAAGGTAAAATCACCTTTTCCGCAGCCGGCATCCAGTATCGATTGGTAGTGTTTGGCGGGTAATACTTTGTTTAAATGAATCAAAAAATTATGAGCTGTATATGTCGAACCCCCAATCCATTTAACATAAAGTTTGGCAAGTTTTCCCTTTTCTTCCACGCCTTTATGATAAACAGCCCATCGCTGAAATCTTGCCAAGAGAGCTCTCCTGATATTTGTCGATTCCGGAATTCTACAAATTACAAATCGGTGCTAGTCAACCGTATAGACCTGAATATTTTGAGGACTAGCCGGCGGTGTGGTATCCGGCACATAATCCGGACCCATATAATGAAAATTCATGGCATCGGCGATCACGGTTCCGTTGGCGTCGTTCGTGATCTTGACATAGCCATCGGTACCCCGGGGCAGGTAAACATACCCCAGCCGGTTCCATTGACCATAATTCAGTTGTTGATTGATAATACCGCGCAGTTTTACCTCATCTGAGACCACCACTTCAAAGGGAACATTCGTGGCTTCATCGACGGTTCCCGGCAAATCTCCATGCCAGCCATGCCATTCACTGACTTTATACCAGCCGGGCACGCCGATAAAGGGACGCCAGATGGCTTCTTTTTCACCCTCTCCGGCATAGCAGGCATTATAGCCATAGGCGCCATTAAAATTACCGTGTCGCATTTCATTGGCGAGCTGTGAATAAAAAGGATTGCATAGTGAAAAATCCTCAAAGCCTCTGGCGGTTAAATCGCGCCAGCTGCCGACCAGCTGGAATGCCGAAGAATCCTGACCGGGGGAGGTGCCATTATTGAAATAATTATCGATTATAATATCATTGACGCAGACTGTAGGTTCGTTAAACAACAAGATGCCATCGCCTCTCAGGTTGCGGGGACCATAATCGGCACCACTAAGCTCCAGGGTGCCGTTGAACAATTCACCATTGTTCCAATCGGGTTGCTGACCGCCGAGAAAACGGTAATAAGGCCCGCCCTGTAGATCGCTTGCGCTCAGAATTTGAGGTGAGCCTGTGGGATTGCAGACAACGCAGCCATTGGTAAAATTTCGCGCAACCAGTCCATTGCTCAATTCATAATAGTCGCCGACCGGATAACCCATATCCGTTTCAAACTCATCGTACCAAAACATCAAATAATAGGTATCGCCGGCCGTGCGGGCATAATAACATTCAAAAATCATTGCGGTTGTAAGACCGAATCTCACTTCGGTGAAACGGTTTTTGCCGTTATAAAATTTATTTTCCGGGAAATAATCAAAAATGAAATTGGTGTTCGGACCCGAATGATTGTTGATCCAGGTTGTGGCATCATATTTTACATAACTCCATTCCGAAAAACGCTGAAACCCCTCGAACATATGACCGCTGCAGAGATTGTAATAATCCGTCAGCGCGCTGCCGGTGTTCAAATTGAGTAAATGAGCGCCTCCCGGATATGCCTCCTGCATCTCGGCCAGTTCGGTTTCAACAAATCGATCGCGGCCATAGCCCCAGGTATTGCTGATCCAGTTATTTGAATGCTCGTCCGGATCACTGACACCGTTATAATCGAGATCAAAGGTGAAATGACCGATATACAGGCTGTAGGCAAAAAAATCATGAAACACACCGTCATAAAGTCCGGTGCTATAGGGAATTTCGCGATCAATATTTTTTTCCGCCATATACTCCCAGGAGCGCTGACCGTTCAAAGTCGGGCCGTACTCGCTGAAGGTACAATATAAACCCGGCCCTTGATCCCGGATAGCGCTCAAAACAGAATCGCCGGCGAAATGCTGCTCGTTGACGGCACCGGGATAACTGGTATCGCTGACCACATGGAAAATATTTTCCTCTTTATCAATACTGGTCACCCGGATAATTTCATCGCCGATCCATAAATAGACGCGATCAGCGCTATATACACCGAGGTCCGCCCCTTCAACAGTATCGACATGAAAGCTCGGCTGTCCGGGCTCGATATCCTCAAGCAGGGTACCCCGGTAGCTGCGATAAAGCATAAAAGGCGGTGGATCATTCACCCAAATGCCGTTTATTCCCGAGGCGAGCAAAATCTGATCCGGATTGCGGCGCCGCATTTCCTGTGCCATCACCTGGTCGTTGTTATCGGAAAACGCATAAAGGATCAACATGTCGTATTTTTCCAGCATGTCGATGCGGGTTCCCGGAGAATAATTCGGCCAGGCTCCAAAGTGGGTCATGTCAAACATTGCCATACGGGGATACGGGGGGTTGAAACGATCCTGTGCTGAAGCCACTGTCATCAAAATAACCATCACGATAAGAATAGTAAAGATAGCTTTGTTTAACATATCAATTCCTCTGCAATATGAGAATTTATAATTTGGAAATTTTCCAGAACAAATGCAAGCTCGATGACGGCCACAAAACAACAATCGGTCCGGCCGATACCTTGTTCAGGTGCCAGAGGGCTACTTTTAATCGCTCCGGAAATTTCGGATGCCAAATCCAGGGAAAAAGGCCGACGATAACCTCGTCTTTATAGCCGATTTTTGTAAAAGAAGTAAAACCGGCCTTGCTGAATATGTTTTGGATCTTTCCCGGTGTGATAAAATGCTCAAGCGCCTCCGGTTTCCATCCATCAAAAGGCGCCCAGGTATCCCGGGCATAAGAACCAAACCGTTCACACCCCTTTTTTACCAATCCTGCGATATTGGCATAGTTGGGAATGGAAAGAAACAGCGTTCCTCCCGGCTTGAGCACTCTGAAGAACTCGATAGCTGCTTTATATGGTTCAATATAGTGCTCAAAGCTGTCCAGACAGATCAGCAGATCAACTGATTGTTCTTTTACAGGCAAAGCTTCAGCATTACCGAGGGTAAAATGTTTGTTTTTTCCCTCACGACTTTTCAGTCCGGGTTGACAAACCAGATCGATTCCGAAATAACCCGTCTCTTCTCCAAAATAGGTTGATAACGCACCGGATCCGCAACCGATATCGAGCACCGTTCCGCCACCTGATGAAATATTCAAACGCCGAAACACAGCGTTCAGCAATTTTGCATCCAGCTCCCCCCCCAAATGGATAAAGGGAGACGTTACCAAAGCTTTTTCTTTTTGATAAAAAGACTGGATGTGCTCTGCCTTAGATGCCAACCCGTTCTCCAACCGGTTTTGAAAAAATATAACGCACACCTTTTTTAACGAGCTGATAAACATTCAAGCAACCGGTGAGCTGTAAAAACGCTACATATACCACAGCAGCAACCGGTACCGTTATAGTAGCTTCAAAAAAGATACTTTGCGTAACAATCATCGAAATCGTCATCGCCAGGGTCGATACCAAACACTTGCCGGTGTATTTGAAAAAATCAGCCTTTAAAGGTTTGAATTGCAAAAAGCGCTTCAAGGCCCATCGAATAATTAAAATCAATATCAACCATTCGGTAAAAACAGTAGCAATGGCTGCACCAATATAGGAAAAAACAGGTATCAGGACAGCATTGAGCAGTACATTGGCGGCAAGGCCAAAAACCTGAAAATGGACGATTTTTCTCTGGTGATTCACCGATGCATAGAGAGGCACAAAAAAAGTATTGAACATCTGCGCAACGGCGGCAACGACCAGGATATTCAGAGACGCGATAGAATCGTGATAAGTTGCCCCAAAGACGAGGTAAATAATCGGTATCGACATCAGCCAGACAAAAGGCAGCATCGGGAATACAAACAGGATAAGATATTTACACCCTTTTAGAAACAGTTCTGTGAGTCTGGTGCGATTGCTTTGTACCACCGAGAACTGTGGCAGAAAGGCAATGGATAACACCGTTGGGATCATGCTGGTTAAGGCCAGAAGCTTGTAACTTGCTGCATACAAGCCGACATGGACCATGCTGGATAATACGGAAAGCATGAGTATATCCAGATAATTATAACACATGGCCAGGAAAATAGACAATCCAAATGAAATCGATGTACTCAGCATCACAAAGGATCGCTTGATGTTTACCCGTATTCGAACCGGAATAAAATGCTTGCGCAGGATGGCAAACGAAAGCAACAGCTTAACAGCGGCGGCGATCAGGAAAGAAGAGATAAATGGCCGGATACCCAGCCCTATTAAAAGAAAAGAGATTCCGATTGCAACCGATAAAAACTTGTCAATAAAAACCGCCAGGGTCTCGAAGCGGATCTGCTCGAAGCCGCGAAAAACAGAAAAAGCGCTTTGTGAAAAAGAGGTGATAATTGAAGCAATCGCGAAAAGATAAATCACCTGGATACTGATAGAATCCAGACGCCCGATAGCCAGATAAAGAGTCAGGACGAGTAGAGCGACAACCGAGAACAAAGCTTTGATGCTCAGTGAATAGGAAAAAAGTTTTGCCGCGATGCGTTTTTGTTTTGAAATTTCCCGGGTTAAAAGAGTAGACATACCCAGATCGCTTATCAGGGCAACAAAAAAACCGAGTGTGGTTGCCAGAGCATAGACACCATATCCTTCTCTCCCCAGGTAACGCGCCGCAAAGGGTACAAGGATAAAAGCCAATAAAGTATATAATAATTGGCTGATTCCGGCAAATCCGATATTTTTATGAATCTGGGCCATGACTGTCTTACCACTCCTTTCAAGCCGGTGAATTTGGAATGAATGAAGGAATATCTTTCCCCTTGCGACGATTTAATTGTTGTAAATAGATCTGTTTTTGTATCAATGTCTTACGGGTAATGTCTTCCACCACCACGACCGCAACCACCATGGCTACCAGGCGCCAGTGTTGCCACAGCACCAGAATGGTCCGGTAATCCGGCGCGACATTATGGTAAATCAGCACGGCTGTAAAGCCGCAAAGCGTCGCCATGCCGATGTGATACAATTGGTTGTCACGGGTATGCTTGATTTTATAGCCGGAACGAAAAGCCAGAAACTGCAGAATGGCAAACAATAAAAACCCGGGCACGCCTTGTTGTGCCATAATCAACAAATAAGCATTATGCACAATTCGTGTACCCTGCATTTCTTCATCAGCATGAAAATTATAATTGTTCAATCCGACACCGAAAATTTTATTCTTGTCGATTACCTTCATGGCATCTCTGGCCATTCCCATACGGCTGTGTTTTTTCTCTCCCATCAGGGATTCGCTGGTATCCGACATACGGTGACTGATCTCCTCACCATATTTGACACCGATAAAAATCATGGCAACAACGCTCATAAACATAAAGAGCGAAAGTTGTTTCGAATTGAGTTTCTGATTCTTGAAATCCAACACAAAAAAGAACGCCATGGCCAACACAAACGCCAGCCAGGCCCCTCTTGTATAGGATGCAAACAATGCCCCCGCAGCCAGCACTGATATTGCATACCATAATAACCTGGGTTTGATATCGGTAAAAAGGGCCAGGCGGATGGCCAGCGGTAAAAGACTGATCAGATAGACGCCATAGGCGTTCGCCACTGCGATTGTTCCGGTAGAACGCCAGGTCGGATACATTTCGAAAAACGGTATATAAAGCGGTCCGATTTGCCATTGCCATACACCGACAAACGCCTGGAACAGTAAACCATACATCATGCCCTTGACAAAGGCCAACAGCTCTGATTTTTGTGTCAATCGGGTCAGGACACAGTAAGCGATAATAATCGCTCTGGTGAGGTGAACAAAGCCGAAACGAAATTCAGGAGGTTCCACCGATACAAATTCACCGCTCAGCGACCAGACCAGGAACAAAAACAATAGCACCTTTATGGTTGATACCGGATTGCGGTATTTCGAGCGCCTGCTACGATCGTTTTTTAAAATCAAAAGAAGGTATACCGGAATATCAACCGGCATAATAATATCCGCACCGCGTTGCACGCCTGTTTGTAATGTACCCAGGATAATGGTCACGCCCTGATTAATCGAGAGCAAAAACCCAAAAGCAATAAACAGATATCGATAAATTTTATTCACGTTTGAAACATTGCCTTATGCTGAAACAGATATAATGATTATAAATACAGGTAAAAATTGTATTTGCACATAATGATAAATAAATAACCAAAAAGAGCAAATTACATGCCGATCTTTCAGGCGGGCCTGGTCAGGGTGCCGGTGGGCGAGTTGCTTAATCAGACTCCCAAAAACCTTTAATGAATATAATTCAATATTGCGCCATTATCCCGCTCAGCCGTTAGCGCTTTTAGAGAATCGCCTCAAAGCATCCGGGCTTGACCCGGGATAATAAATAGATATGAACTATTCGCGGCTTGCCAACGCTTTAATGGTCTTTTCCAACTCCTCCACTCTTTCTTCCATCTCCCTGTTCTGTATGGCGATTTGCTGCACAAGAGACATGACCTTGTTACTTAATTGCGAAACTTTGATGGTGAAATACAACAATAGTGATGTGATAAAGAGCAGCCCTATCATAGTCAATGCCGATGCCGGATACTGTGCTCCCAGCCAGTGGGTAAACTGCATCAAAAGGCCGTGATGGGATATAATAATAACCATGCCCACTGATACGGCCAGCCATAACAAGGCCAGAGTTTCACTTATTTTGCGTTTTTTTAGCAGGGAAAAAATAAACAGAATAAAAATAATATCAAGAATAATTAATATTATTCTTCCCCTCAGGGATATACCAATGTCCGGTATCACAACGTTCTCCTCTTTTTAAAAAAGATATTTTCAATGCCATAAAGGGCGAGAATAATCACAAAGCCTTCTACCGGTATGCGGTAACGGATTTCGGTAAAGTAGACGGAATAACCGATACTCGAACAAATAACAGGAATGAGCAGCAAAAAGAGTTTTCGCCACTCTCCCCGCTTGAACCAAATGCCGGCAGGAAAAAACAAAAGTACGGGCAAGAAGAAGACGAACGAAAAAATCTGTAATATTCTGTTCGGTCTTTCGGAACGGGTCGAAATGCGCGTCACATAGGGAGACCAAAAGTTGCGAAATTCCCGCCAAAAATGCCGGGTTAAAAACTCAACCGGATAGTCTTTGAAAATTTTTGAGAGGGTTGCAGGCTCTCTCTGCAAAAAATCCTTTTCAACAGGAACGGATTCAAAAGGTATGCCATTGTGTACGCTCCACAGATCCGCCTCGAGCCAGGGATGCAGCCAAATCATATACCCATTCGCCGACAGAGCCGGTTTTTCCAAACCGATCCATATCGCGATATTGCGTACTTGCCGTGGTGTTATCGAGTCCGGATAATCAATATAGAAATAATTTGCCTGTACGGGGCGTTTAAATAGAGCTTTGTAACGCCAATCTTCCATTTTTCCATAAGAAACCAGAGCAGCCCCCTGAACAGCAACCGAATCGCTGCGAATGATTTCCTCCTTAAAAGAATCCGACTGAATTTTGCTTTCGGGTAAACCATCGGAAAATTTTTGTCCGGCGACAAAACGATTGACCTTATTCTTGGTTCCGCCTTTGAACATCAGACCGCAATAAAGCGAATCGGAGGTAAAGATATTCTTTTCTTTGCTGTTTAGGCGAATCAACGGCTTGCCATCGAGAAAACAGAGGAATTGCATATTGCCATCATCTTCCTCAACCACAAGCGAAAATGAATCATGCTGAAAAAAAGGCTGATCGAGAATTTTAGGACGTTCAATACGGGCATAAGCCATGTCCAGAATTTTAGCCTCAGCCAAACAGGCGCGTCCCGGGGCAAGGATGCCAAACACTTTATAATTTCGTATACTCCACGGCAGCAATAACAAAACAATGATGCTTAGAGCAACGACACTGTTTTTCAGGCGTAAAAGCCAGGTGCTGTTTTTTCCCAGCATAACAAAGAGCAAAAAGAGAGGAATGCTGGGAAGAATAATCGGCCTGGCCAATGCGGCAAGTGTAAGAAAAACAAAAGCAAAACAAAGCCATCTGAATGTATGTTTGTGAAAGAACTGGACAAATCCCCAAACCGCTGTTATCAGCAGCAGGGTAAAAAGTTGTGTTACATAGAGCAGACCGGCAATAAAAATGAAAAAGGGATAAACAGCACAAAACAGAGCCACCATTCTGGCGCTTCGGGGCGAAAACCATTTTCGTGTAATGAGAAACAACAGGTATACGTGCAAAATGGAAAGAAAAATTTGCGATATCCGCACCGCCAAAAAAGAATGGCCAAAAACCTGATATAATGCAGCAAGGTAGAGTGGATAAACCGGTTCCAGGCAATAATGGCTATAGTCGTCAAAAAAATGCAAACTTGGCCCGAATCCCTCGCCTTTTACGAGGTGCTGGGCTGCCAGATCGTAATGAGCCGTATCGGCAAAATACCATTTCTCTTCAAGCTGTAAAACATAAAAAAGTCTTATAGCAAAGGCGATAAAAAAACACACCATTAAAAATTTTCGCTCATTAAGGTCAAAAAAAGCGTACAGGATTCTTTTCATCATTTGCACAATTTTTAATTCTAGTCGACGTTTTTATAAATAGCGATCTCGGGCTGCAGATGCGCATCTGTTGCGTTAAACTGCTTGATCAATCGGAATTCATTCTCTAGATAATCGAAAAATTTCCTGCGATCTTTAACAATGTCGGGATATCTTTCCCTGGTTTCCTTCCAGTTAAAAAAAGATCTGGAAAAACCATCCGATATATAATAATCACTGGTTTTAACCGTATCGATCAATGCCGGCGCCAAACCATCCTGTCGTTGCGTCAGTTTAATCGAAACAACCTCATAAAATCGGCCGGTGCTGCTGTCGGGCGTAACCGGCGGTGCAAAGGATTCCACGACCAATCTACTGCCGGGGGAAATATTATGCTCAATCCATTCCGCAGCCCGGCTACGCGGGTCTTTTTCATTTAATACGGAAAAATAATAGAGTGAATAGCCCACTCCGGGAAAGACAAACACGACCACCAGAATTGAGAGAATCACATTTTGATAAAGTCTTTTGATTCGCAACATGCTGACAACCGAATCCAGTATCAATGCAGCCGAAAGCAGCAACAACGGAATAATGGGCAAGATATGTCGCATGGCTTTGTAAGCGAAATGATCAAACATAAAGTAAGTCGAGAACACGAACAATAAAAACAACAGATCCCGGTGCCGGTGTCGGTGTATCTGATAAGCCAGCCCGGCGACCACAAGAAGAGTTAGAGGAACCCCAAAGGTATCGGGAATCGAATTGGGATAAAACATCCCAAAACCGGGGGCCTGTTGGCCGGTCCAATAGGAAAGGATTCCTCCGCCACTGCCGATTTTCCCCACTTTTTCAAATTCCGTGGTTCCTGCGATTCCTCCCATGGTTTCCTGAAAATCCAGCAAAAATATCGGCGATGCAATAAAAAAGAAAATGATGCCGGTCACTATCGCTGCGGTTATTTTTTTGACTACCGATGACTTTGACTTTGCAAATTGGACCACACAGATATAGGAAAAAGGCAAAGCGATAAACAAAAGACTAAATTTAGCGGCGACAGCAAAGGCCATAAATATTGCAGCCAGGAGATAATCTTTGAGTTCATCATGGTTGTAGATGCGCATCATGAAATAGAGTGCCAAAAGAGCAAACAGGGTTGCCGGAACATCCACCGTGGCAAA
>CAZSOP010000067.1:6706-12391 GCA_964608385.1 uncultured Cytophagia bacterium | reverse complement strand
ATCAGCACCGATGGATATAGATCCTGGCATGGCCCGATTGCAGTCAATACCGAATTGCCGGATCAATACGAGCTGTTGCCGAATTTCCCGAATCCCTTTAATCCGCAGACCACGATTTCATTTGTTCTGGACCAGGCCGGTTATACAACCCTGGAAATTTTCAATGTCACCGGTCAAAAGATAATGACGATGGTATCAGAACAGATGGCTGCCGGAAAACATGAAATGATCTGGAACGGAACAGATGAAAGCGGACAGATGGTGCCAAGTGGTACCTATTTGTATCGGTTACAGGTAAATGGTTATCAGGAAATGAAAAAGATGACCCTGCTCAAATAAATATCTATTACGGTTGCTCCCTCGATTTACATGAGGTCCTCCAATCAACACTCATGTTAAATGCCGCAGGACTTGCCCGCAAGATGTCCTTTGCCCGACTCTTGTTGTCCTGCGGTTTTTTTTATTTTACGGCAAGCAGACGTTGCCTTCTCGCTTCAAAGAAGAACAGGGAGGCGGCCGCCGACACATTGAGCGAATTCACAGCCCCGCTCATAGGAATAAAAGCCAGAAAATCGCATTTTTCCCGTACCAGACGCCTCAGACCGCTTCCTTCACTGCCCATCACGATACCCATGGCACCTTTAAAGTCAATTTCATAATAGGGCCCGTCTCCGTGATGATCCGCTCCCGCAAACCACATTCCCTTTTTCTTTAACGCTTCGATTGTACGGGCAAGATTAACCACTCTTACAACTGCCATATGGGCAACCGCTCCAGCCGATGCCTTGAAAACCACCCCCGTTAAGCCAGCACTTTTATCCTTTGGAATGATAATGCCATGCAACCCGGCACCATCAGCAGAGCGAATAATCGCTCCCAGATTTTGCGGATCCTGGATGCTGTCCAGTATGCCGACCAGGAGCGGCTCTTTTTTACGCGCAGCTATTTCGAACAAATCATCCAGCTCTTTATAAAGCTGCGTTTCATCTATTCGGGCGGCGATTCCCTGATGATGGTCATTACCGACTATACGGGTCAGTTTTTCTCTGGAGAGATGAGTGACCTTGACGGAGTTGTCCACGCGTCCAGGAACCGCCTTACGGGAAGCATCTGCGAGCCAGATTTTTTCCACCGCCAGGCCGGATTTTAACCATTCCAGCACGGCGTTTTTTCCATATATGATCTGTGGCATACTCTAACTATCGTTTAATCCACCAACAATGCTTTATAAACGGGTTCAACCAACCCGGTCAGGGTAATCCGGTCCAATGTATCAACATCCACAACCAGGTCACCGCCGGGAAAGTGAAGGGTAACCGGAGGTGTGGCCCTTTTTAGCTGCCGGGAAATAAGAGCAGCAGCAACCGCTCCGGTACCGCAAGCCAGTGTTTCCCGTTCGACCCCCCGCTCAAACGTTCTTACCCGCAGTTCATTTTTGTTTATACACTCTACAAAATCTATATTTGCCCCCTTGTCAAAAGCAGCGTGATGGCGATAGAGCTT
Organism: uncultured Cytophagia bacterium; assembly: GCA_964608385.1. Classification (GTDB taxonomy): domain Bacteria; phylum Zhuqueibacterota; class Zhuqueibacteria; order Residuimicrobiales; family Oceaniaggregativiventaceae; genus Oceaniaggregativivens_A. Next base: position 10,888 of record CAZSOP010000067.1, on the reverse strand, counting down.
TCCGAGATTGTTAACATTCAGGTCGCCCAGCGATCGGCAATAAATAACATAATGGGGAACGCCGGTATCGATGAACCCACCATCTTCAAGTCCGGCATGTTCCACGATACGTAGAGTCAGATCCGTATGTTTTGGGTTTGAAAAATCCGTGGTGACCGTTTTGTCCTTGATTTTTGCCCTGTATAATTGACCGTGAATTTCAAAAGTGAAAAAAGAGGTCACAATACCCAGACTTCTGGCAAAGTAGGCAATGGCTCTTGTGCCATTACCGCACATCTCTGCAATAGACCCGTCTGCATTAATATGAATATATTCAAAATCCGCTCTGTCGCAGTTTTGCAATAAAATAACACCGTCCGCGCCCACAGACCGGCGCCGTGTACATAGTGATTGAAACAAGAGACGGTCTTTTTCTGCATTCACGATTAAAGCACGGTTATCGATGAGGATAAAATCATTGCCGGTAGCTGATATTTTCATAAACTCAAGAGGGATCACGTCTCTTCCCTGTACCATTCTTTTTTGGGTCTATAAGAGCTCTGCAAGTTTCGCGTCTGCTCGGCCCGCTGCAGTGCCAATCGAATCAGCTCATCCAGTAAAGCTCTATAGGTCAGACCCGATGCCTGCCACAATTTCGAAAACATACTGATATTGGTAAAACCGGGGATCGTATTGATCTCATTGACAAACAGTTCTTTTGAGCCGGAATTATATAAAAAATCAACTCTCGCCATCCCCTGCGCACCGACACAAAGAAAGGTTTGAATGGCGGCCTGTTGTATTTTTGCGGCCAGTTCCGAAGGTATATCTGCCGGAATGTACAGTTTGCTGGCATTGTCTATATATTTTGCATCATAGTCATAAAATTCATTACTGGGGATGACCTCTCCGACCACGGAAGCGCGGGGATCGGCATTTCCCAAAATGCTCACCTCAAATTCCCGCACCGGATGAACCGCTTTTTCGATAATAATTTTGTGATCATAGCGAAATGCTGCTTCAATGGCATTTGATAAGGTCTGATAATCAGAAGCCTTGCTTATGCCAACACTGGATCCCAGATTGGCCGGTTTGACGAAAACAGGACTTTTCAGCACCCGAAAAATCTTTTCGATCATCTCATCCCGGTTGGAATTACCGAGTTGTTTTTCCAGCACCGGCCTGTTGCCCTGCCGGTCTTCAAGCCAATCCGCATGATACATCCACAAAAAATCCGTACCGGGCACCGGTAATGCCGAACATATTTGTTTTTGAACAACCTTATCCATGCAAAGAGCCGAGCCCAATACACCGGCACCGACATAGGGTATATCTGCATAATCGAGAAGACCCTGCAGCTTTCCATCCTCTCCATATGGGCCATGCATGGCGATGATGATCACATCGAGCCCGATCTCACCCTGCTTGTCAATCCCGCCATTTTTCCACGGAAATATAGATGATAACATCGGCTCGGCCGGCAGAATAACCCGGTGAGTTTGCGGATAAACGCCTTTTATAAATCCATTCAACACATCCGCCCCGCTATACCACTTGCCGTCTCTGGAAATACCAATCGGTACCACCCGGTACCTGTCCGGATTCAACGACTTGATGATGGATTGAGCCGAAACCAGCGACACTTCGTGTTCACCCGATCGCCCGCCGAAGATGACCCCTACGCTTAGTTGTGCTGACAAAAAACCTCCTTCTGATGCTATCGGCAGTATTCCCTCTATAAAAAAATGAAACCGTATGGGAAAAAATGCGTTATGGTCTATACTCCATGGTATCGACTCCTCAAAATCAAGCCGACACAGTTGGTTTAATATGCATATAAAATAAAAGGTAGAAACTTGAGCCACAAAATGCAACAGCTCATTTTGCAAAAATAGTTCAATCTAGACGCCGATTATTATAATAAAAATTGATTGAACAATTGCTGCAAGGGCTAATCGCATTGACTTGTTTTTCGTTGCTAATCAGCATAATTTTTATTAAATTAAGAGTTTATTTTTCGTCAAAAATTTCATCAAATTTTGCATAGCATATCCGCTTAAAGCTTAACATTCCTTTTATTTGGATTAACTTTGACCCGGATAGTTGACGAATGATCATGAAAGTATCTTTTTTAACATTTGGCTGCAGATTAAATCAGGCCGAGACCGCCATTTTACAAAATAATTTTGTAAAAGAGGGCTTCCAGGTCGTGGATTCGAATAAAAATGCCGACCTGGTGGTAATCAACACCTGCACGGTAACCGAAAACGGGGATGCCGATACCCGACGGGCGGTAAACCGCATCTGCAGAAAACAGCCGAACGCTCAAATCGCCCTGATCGGATGTCAGGCCCAAACCCAAAAGAAAGAGCTGTTATTTAATTCACAGGTACGGTGGATCGTTGGCAATCATGACAAGCTGAAACTGGCTTGCCTGATCAAAGAAACGCCGGATGCGCATCCGGCCGTTTTGGTCTCTCACGGCGATTCGAAGAGTTTTACCATAGACGGCGTCGGCATAGATCGAAAACACACGCGCGCCAACCTGAAAATACAGGACGGCTGTAATTGTTTTTGTGCCTATTGCGAAATTCCCTATGCCCGCGGCAGAGCCAAAAGTCGGGAGTTTAACGATATAATAAGAGAAGCGAACATCCTCGTTGAGGCCGGACATCAGGAAATCGTGCTGACCGGAATCAATCTGGGATGCTACCAGTATCGGGAAAAGACTCTTATCGATGTTCTCAAAACCCTGGAAAAAATTGACGGATTAAAACGCATACGGATTTCCTCTATTGAACCGACAATAATCACAGACGATTTTATCGAATATGTATCAAAATCACAAAAAATTTGCCGGTTTTTCCATATTCCGATGCAATCCGGAGATAATGACATTTTACAGGCAATGAATCGCAAACACACCATCGAAACCTTTAGCGATATTATTTATAAAATATATCAGGCTATTGATAATGTCTGTCTGGGCACGGATGTGATGGTTGGCTTTCCGGGTGAAAGCGAACAGCAGTTTAAAAACTCAAAAACAATTTTGTCAAAGCTGCCCTTGGCGTATTTTCACGTATTCAGCTATTCAGACCGAAAACATGCCAAAAGCAGACTGATAAACATCAAAGTGCCTAAAAACGAAATCGACAAACGCAGTAAAATCCTGCGCAATCTCAGCGCCCGAAAAAAAGAGTCCTATCTGCAAAACTTTATGCATAAAAAGGTAACGGTCCTCTTTGAACAAAAGAAAAAGGGATACTGGAGCGGACTAACCGATACCTATATCCGTGTTAAAACGGAATCTGATCAAAACCTGAAAAATCAATTCAGACAAGTCAAACTCGTTAAAATCGATAAGCAAATGATGCTCGGCACGCTTTTATGAAAGTCTACATCGAAACATATGGCTGTCAAATGAATGAATATGACAGCGAACTGGTAAAAACGGTTCTGAATGACCAGAACTTTAGCTTTACCACATCGCTTACAGAAGCGGATATTGTCCTCATCAACACCTGCTCTGTACGTGAAAACGCCAATCGCAAAATTTATGCCCGGGTTCATGAGTTGCGTCATTTGAAAAAGGATCAGAGCTTCTATATCGGTATTCTCGGATGCATGGTCACCAATCTCGGTAAAGAATTGTTTGATCTGCCGGTGGATTTTTGTGCCGGACCGGATAGTTACCGCCGTCTGCCCGCTATGATAAACGAATCGATTTCAATGCAAAGCCCTGTTCTCGATGATAAACTCTCTAAAAAAGAGACCTATCAAAATATATATCCATTGCGCCAAAAAGGGGTGAATGCATGGATTTCAGTTATGCGCGGATGCAATAATTTCTGCTCGTTTTGTGTGGTTCCCTATACACGGGGACGGGAACGAAGCAAAAGTATGATGGATATTTATAACGAATGTCAGCAACTGGCGGATGAAGGATTCAGGCAGGTCACCCTCCTCGGCCAGAATGTCAACTCTTATCATCATGAAGGAAATGACTTTGCAGCTTTACTCGATAAAGTAAGCGATATAGATGCAATCAAACGCATCCGCTTTGTTTCACCCCATCCGAAAGATTTCCCGGAATCGCTGATCGACATCGTCGCACAAAACGATAAAATATGTAATCACATACACCTGCCCTTACAGGCGGGACAGGTTAAGGCAGCGCGTGTCGTACAAGGAACGCAGTGG
>CAZSOP010000067.1:0-6696 GCA_964608385.1 uncultured Cytophagia bacterium | reverse complement strand
AGGCGGGTAACGACCGCATACTCGATTTGATGCGACGAACCTATACGCAGAAACAGTATCTGGAATTGGTGGAAAACATCAAAGGGGCTATTCCCGATATCACGCTTACAACAGATATTATCGTCGGTTTCCCAACCGAAACCGCAGCCGAATTTAAAGATACCGAAAACGTGGTGAAAAAAGTAAGATTTGATTCTGCCTTTATTTTCAAATATTCTGAGAGACCGGGGACGCTGGCGGCTAAAAAATATCCCGATGATATCGCAGAAGAGGAGAAAACAAGACGCATTGTATCTTTAAATGAACTGCAAAAAAAAATATCACTGCAGAAAAACAAATCGCATATCGGGGAGATTCATGACATCCTGTTGGAAAAGAAATCCACGAAAAAATCAACGCAGGATTATCAAGGCAGAAATGATGGAAATAAAGTTGTTATCATACCCAAAGGCCCCTATCAGATCGGTGATTTTCTCAGGGTGAAAATTCAGGATGCCGGCACACATACATTAATGGGTACGGTTATCGCACACCAATCCTAAAGATCAGATCATGATTACATGCAAACGAATGAGAAAAATCTGACTCGGGGTAGCATATCAAAGAATATTTGGTATCTGGCTCTGCCCCTGATGGCCACGAACACTATACAGACAGGTTTTAACCTCGTCGACATCGCATTTGTCGGCCGTTTGGGGCCGGAATCGGTTGCAGCAGTATCTTTGGTCGGCGCCATTATGATGTTACCATTCTCTATGATCCTCGGTTTGTCCATCGCCTCCGGAGCCATGATTTCGAGATTTTACGGATCGAAAGATTATCATCATGTGGGGCATGTCATTATCCAGTCCATTCTTTCTTCCATTATTGGCGGTATTGTTGTAACCATTGCCGGCATTGCCATGAGTCGATATCTGTTCACGGTCTTTGGTATCGAAGATAAAGTCGCCCAACTGGCAATCATCTATGTGCGTATTCTCTTTATCGGTACCGTGCCCATTGCGCTGCAATTTCTGATCGCTGCCATTTTTCAGGCCCTTGGTGATGCGTCTAAAGCGCTCTATATCAATGTGTTTGGTATTATAATCAATATAATACTGGACCCTCTGTTGATCTTTGGACTGTGGATATTTCCACGACTTGAGGTTGCCGGGGCGGCACTTGCCACCACAATCGGCAGAACAGTGGCCATGTTTTTGGCATTTTATCTTCTGTATGCGAAAACGCATCATCTTCCCATCGTTTGGAATCGGCTGAAATTCCGCAAACAAACTATTATGTCCATTGTTAAAATCGGTGTCCCCAGTTCACTGCAAATGAGTTTTCGCAGTGTCTCAAGTATGGTCATGATGGGTATTATCTCCCGGTACGGAACCGCAACATTGGCTGCATATGGTATCGGCATCCGGCTCGATATGCTGACGATGATGCCCGGATTTGGTTTAGCCGCGGCGACGGCGACGCTTGTCGGTCAAAATTTAGGCGCAAAAGAGCCCAAAAGAGCAGAACAAAGCAGCTGGTACTCTGCCATATATTTTATTGTCATTATGAGTACCATGGGCGCTATTTTTTATGCCTTTCCCAAAATCATATTCAGTCTCTTCAATGACTCTGAAAAGGTTATTCAAAACGGCGTCCTTTACCTCCGCATTATCGTTCTATCCTATCCCTTTATTGCGGTTTCCGTTATTCTGACAAGAGCCCTGGCCGGTGCCGGAGAAACCATCCTTACCATGTTGATTACGCTTTTCTCCCTCTTTGGTATTGCGGTACCCCTGGCATTCCTGATTCCCGCTTTTACCAATAGCGGTGCATTGGGCGTCTGGGTCGCTATCGCCGCATCGAATGTGGTTCACAGCATCATTATCACCCTGTTGTTTTTTCAGGGCAAGTGGAAAACAAAAAAAATCGAGGTTGGTTCCGTGTAAAGGACAGAATTAATAAATGACATCTGATCAAAATCGAAATCCCGATCCCCCTCTGGATTGGCACGCGATCCCGGAAGCGTCGACCGTATTACCGACAATAAAAGCTGAACCCGAGCTGACCACATTACCTCTGAGCCGGGCGATCGTTAAGCTGGCCGGTCCGGCGATGACATCGATGCTTTTGCTGATCATTTTTAATCTCATCGATATATGGTGCTGAAAGAGCGGAAAAAGCAGCCTGGCTCTCTGTGCTTTATATCGGTCTGCTTTTACTGCTCATCTCCGCGCTCTTTTATATATTTCCGGAACCGATTTTCAAAGTCTTTACCGATGACCCCCGTATTGTTGAACACGGAAAAAATTATTTGAGAATCATCGCTGTTTTTGAAATCTTTTTGGGGGTTGAGCTCGTTATCGAAGGGGCGTTCAGCGGCGCCGGCAACAGTCTGCCCCCGATGATCGTCATTGTACCGCTTACCTGGCTGCGAATCCCACTCAGTATCCTGATGGCGGATTATTTCGATATGAAAAGCATGGGCATATGGTGGGCTATCAGCATAACCACCGCCATGAAAGGAATCGTTCTCGCCTTTTGGTTTAAAAAAGGTAAATGGAAATATAAACAGGTCTGAATTGTGTTATGATTAATCAAAACCCTAAATCCGGACGGGAATCGCTATGAATGATGAAAAAAATTTACTGTTCAAATTAAAAACGCAACGCCTCTCTTTATACGTGATGAAAGAAGGTAAAGTTCTTTTCAAATCACGCGAACACAGAATTAAACCCCTCTATCTTTGTCTCAATCAGCATGGTGATGAGATGAAAGGAGCCATTGTGGTCGATAAACTCGTGGGGGCCGCTGCAGCTTATCTCTGTATCCTGGGAAAAGTAAAACGAGTCATCACACCGGTGATCAGCCGGACAGCCAGAAACGCGCTCGAAGAGGCGGATATTTCCGTACATGCTGAAAAAATCATCGTTAATGTTATGAATCAGGATAAAACCGGTCTTTGTCCCATGGAAAAACTGGCAAGAGAGTTACAATCGCCCAAAGCCTTTTATAATCATATTTCAGACCATATTTTTCAGAATGAATAAGAACGGGGCATACTGGTATCGCCCTGTCCCACAGGCGTATCAAAAAACGCTCCTCAACCTCTGGCCGATCCACTTCTTTGCCGCCATAACACATAATCTATTAAATAACATATAATTACAAATTGAAGTAAAATACAAATTTTATCCGGTTTGGCATATCATTTGCTTATCTATTTACAGATGAAATGAAAACCAGGATTCGCCATCGAGCAACTCTTGTTCGGCAGCATAGCGCTTTCTTGGCGGCAACGGTGAATCCTGGCTTTTTATTACCGGGCAGATTTTTTAAAATAGTAATAGAGGGGCAACCCGGTTAGAATCAAAGCCAATGCACTCAGAATCCCGCCTGTCGGAAAAGCCAAAAATATCATATAGATCAGGCCGAGCTGAAAAGATATCGACAGCAACGCCATCCATCTCCATGCCGGTGATTTAAATGAAGGGTTATAATCTTCTTTTCTGCGCACCCAAAAGATGGCAAAATACACCAGAAGGTTTTGCAGTACATAAGAGAGGGTAAAATATCCCAATAAAGCCTCAAGCCCGCCGACAATAACGAGTATCATAGCCAAACCGGATTGAATCATAATCGAATAATCGGGTGTTTTGTATTTAGGATGTAAATGCGCAAATGGTTTAAAAAAAAGACCATCCCTGGCGATGGCATATTCCATTCTTGGCTGGACCATTATGCATGCATTTGTGGCGCCGATCATGGAAATGAAAGCAAAAATCCCCAAAAAGGCAGCGGCAAATGCAGCAAAGAAGGGCAAATAGAGAAACGGATTGGCAAAACTTCCGACAAAAGAAATCAATTCTTCATAAGGAACAATAGCGAACGTTGCCAGGGAAATGAGGACATAGGCCGTCATAATCGCCAGAACCGAACCGATCAAAGCAAACGGCAGGGTTTTCGACGGATTTTTGATTTCACCGGCCATGTATAATAAATTGGGAATTCCGGCATAGGGCCATACCGTTGCCGCCACTCCCGCACCGACGGCACCAAAAGCCGACAGATTTATCGCATTCAGTGTTTCATTTGCGGTGAGATGATGGCCTTGACAAAAAATAGCGCCCAGTATCACCAGGAGGAGAAGAGGAGATATCTTGATCGCAGTCAAAATAATCTGCAAGTTACCACCGGTTTTTACATCGCGATAGTGCGGAATCGTCAGCACCAGAATCAGTAAAATGGCAAAAAGGCGATTAAAAACCGGATCATCAAAAGGCGCCCAGAAAACCGCGAGTGCCGAAACAGCGCTCATGGCAATAATACTTATAGAGGGAGTATCGCTGGTAATAAACGCTGACCAGACATAAAGAAAAGCCAGTGCCGGTTTGTCTGCTTTTTTAAGATATAGATAACCAAACCCCTGACCGGGATAAGCGGTAGCCATTTCCGTAATAATAAAAACCTGAGGAATCCAGATCAGGCCGCCGATAAGCCAGGCGAGAATGGCAAGCATAGGAGAGCCCGCATTGCGGGCAACGATAGGTAAATTAATAAAAACGCCGGAACCGATAACAGTTCCGACGATAATAGAAACAGAGTGTATCAGCCCGAGTTTTCGTTGCAGCAATTAATTGAGTTCCAGATTTTGCCTCAAAGATTCCAGGTTTTCGCTGCTTTCTTTTTGACCTTCCAAGATATTGCGCAACCGCTCCAATTCACGTTCGGCTTTACGCCTTTCTTCCCGAATACGCTCCAGCTCTTCTTCTGCTGATTCGGTTTCACGACGGTCGCGGATGATTTGTTCAAACAGCTCTCTGCGATTCTGTGCCCGCTGCATCAAAACATCGCGTTCACTGGTACGATAAACCGATGTCGGTAGCAATACAAACTTTGCGCCAACATTGACCCGCCATGTGTTATAATTGGGAATGCCGGAGGGGGAACGCAGGGGGCCAACGGTCTCCTCTTTGTCCGACGTTAAGCGGTATTCCCCTGAAACGATAAAATCAAACCAGCGGTAGGGTTTATAGACAACACTGGCGGTAAAATAGGAATAGGCTTCCTTTCCTGCTGCCGTCTCCGGAGGTTGCTGCAGCCAAAAATTGCCATACATTTCCATGGTATAATCGAAACTTTGGGTCGGAATCATAAATCCCAATGCATAAAAACCTTCCTGAGTGGGGTGAAGAACCTCGTTTTGCAATCCGGCTATTTTTCTGGTCAATTCATCGCCAACATCGTTATGATGAAAATATCCGAGGTTTGCATGAATATTCAGGGCATCTTCCGGATAAAGCGGATCAAGGGCATAGCTGACCAGACCGGTAAAACCAAATCCCACAGAGCTGGCATTGTATGGATGATAGAGAATATTGTGTCTCTCACCCGTGGGAAATCTTGCGTTCAGCTCAACACCGTAGCTCAATGAACTCGCTTTGGAGCCAAAGGAGCCTATCTTTAATCCGATTCGGGTATCCCAGGGATAGTCGTCATATTCTCCCCGATGAACGTCTTTGTAAAACGCAGGAGTTATAAAAAAGCCAAAATGATCACCCAAACCATAATTCAGGCTCAGCAAACCCTGCACATCCCAAATCGTATAAGCGGTTTTATCATCAGCTGCGGTTTTAACTTGATGGACTTTACCCCAAAAAGATGTGTGTGTCGACAGGGTTAAATGTCCTTTTTGCATAACCCAGGCAGCCTTGGTATGGGGAAGGCCTCTTCCTCCTTGAATTCCGACAGCCAAAGATGCATGAATCAAAAACAGATGCAAAATAAATACAAATAGTGCCGTTCTAACTACTTTCATTTCCCCACCTCCAGGAAAGGATCATTTGTGATGTATATTAACTTAAATATTAAAACTTTTTAACTAATTGTCAAGTCAAATCTATGAGTTCTTTATCTATATTATTATTATCGACTTAATTACTAGGGTAATTCAAAGCGATGCCACCTTGATTCACTTCCGGAGTGATTGGCCGGGCCGACAATATCAACACGCCAACGGTAACGCACGCCTGCCGCCAGGTCTCGACCAGCCGCCATCCCGTCCCAGTTATAAATTACAGATTCCGACATACCCTGATAGGAGGATTTGATACGGCTAAACCAAATTTTTTCGTTGGACGTATCGTCAAACAATTTCAGGATATATTCATCAGGAGCGATATCCTCCAATTGCCAGTGAAATGTGATCGAATCTTGCAAAGATACCGATAAATTATAAGCTTTTGTAACCAACATGTAATTTACCGTATCAGAGGGCGTGCTCTGTTTGTCACTAAATCCAATGATATAATAGAAATAGCGCTTAAATAGCTCCACATCCATATCCACATAGGTGCTGTCTTCTCCTGAAATCTCGGCAATTAAATAAAAACCATCCCAACTCTGTGACTTTCTGTACAGTTGATAGCCATCGTAAATAGTTTGCTTGATCCATTGAATCTGGATGGCATTGCTTTCAGCGACTGCGTCGATACCTCTCTCCTGCTCAGCCATATCGCTGACAGCCACTACAACCATCGGAGGCTGCAACAATGTCTCCTCCTCAGGGGTTTCACTGCAGGCTGTAAATAACAACAACCCACTACAAAATATCAATAAACGGATTTTCATAAAAAGCTCGCTTTTTATCACACGATTCAGGTGGTTATAATATCAATTTAATCAAATTAAAGCTCATAAAAAAATACAAGGGTAAAA
>CAZSOP010000066.1:3628-12399 GCA_964608385.1 uncultured Cytophagia bacterium | reverse complement strand
CAGACATAGATTCTCGTTTACAGGGGATTTGCTTTCGGGCAAATCCCCTGTTTTTTATATATTCTTGTTTTGATTTTTTAAATTAATTTTTATATTAATACTCTTTTGCGTACCTGTAAACAGAAAAAGGCAAGGATGATGAACGCTAAAATTTACAGAATGTTGTTTGTTTTGATCTTGATATTTCTGATGCTGACCGCTTGTGATAAAGCCCCTCGCGTCAAACTCGAAAAAAGCCCGTTTTCATTCACCTTTCCCGATTCAAGCGAGCATGGGTTTTCCCGGGTATTGGACATGGATCAGGATCAGGTTGGTAATTATTATGTCGTTGACAGTAAAAATTTAAGTGTATATCAATTTGATTCCACCGGCTTTCTGGTCGATACGCTTGTCCAGTCGGGTAGCGGTTTTGGGTCTGTCTGGAGACCTCTGTCGATCCATGCCTATGACAGCCTCGTGGTGCTGTATAATATCGGTTCACTGGAATATTTTAAAGAGGGTAAATTACAGCGCAAGTTACTGCCCAGCGGCCGCGCGGAAATTTTAATCGATGATGAGGGTACCATTGTACTCAATCGCGGCAGCGATTCCTACCAGCACAAGTATCTCATGCAGATAAGAAGCGCTGATGGCAAAAAAATATCACAATTCGGCACCCCCAGGCAACCCCGTTTTCCGGATCGGAATCCGGACCTCGCCTTTATGGGCCTTTTGCCGCAGAAACGCATTGTTTATGTCCCTGCATTCCTCGACTCTATTTTTCTTTATAATTATCAGGGAGAGCTGTTAAAAGCCGATAAACTGAAAAACACCTATCAGAAGAGCAAGACGGCTGAAGATTCGCTTGTTTTTGAAATTGAAGATCTCGATACCTATGAAGATCGAATCTATATCGTTCGCATCGATCAGGAAAAAACCGACGAAGAAACGATCTATGTCGATCAAATTGAAGAGTACAATACCGATTTAGAGCTGGTTCGCATTTATGCATTACCCGAACCCATTGCCACAAGTATCCATCTCGAACCCTGGAGCATGCTATATCATCGTTTTTTGGTCACAGAGGACATGTTCCTGTTCTTCGTTTCTGAACCCTATGAACACCTGCAGGCTTTTCGGCGTTAAATTTCCAATGAGAGGAAAAGACTATTGTGAAAAAAAAAGTTAGAAATATTCTTTTAAACGGACTGCTGATTCTGTCTCCCATTCTGCTTTGGCTGGGAATCGAATTTATCGCCAATCGGATTACACACCGGTTTGACCCGCTCCTGGTCGATCGCGACAAGGGTACCCTTTATATCAATCAGGAGTACTTTGATGATTTTTTTCTTTACGATCTGGACGAATTTTTAACCACCTCCTCATCGAACCGCGCCATCCATTTGCAAAAAGGCAACCGCTTTCGCATTTTTTGTTATGGTGGTTCCACTACCGCCGGTTATCCCTATAATACCTTTCCGGCATTTGACTGCCCATCCTCTTTTCCAAACTATTTAAGAGCAATACTTCAATATAACCCACCTATTGGAAATATTGAAATGCTCAATCTTGGCTGTAATGCCCTCAACAGTTTGCATGTTCTCAGTTTATTCAAGGAGACGATCAAATACGATCCCGATCTTGCGATTGTCTATTGCGGCCATAACGAATATTTCGGCCCCAATGAATTCACTGTTCCCAAAGATAAAACCCTGTTTTATCAGAATCCCGATACCTTTCCCCTCTTTATGAAAATACGGCGCACCTTTCTGTATCAGGGATTGCGTAAATTTCTCGGCAATTTTACCGATCGCTTTGAAAAAAAACACCAGGACTATTTTCAATGGGCAAGACAAAATGCCATTACCGCCAACGATCCGATGCATGAAAAAGTTGAGGCCAATTATCGCCGTAATATTGAGGAAATCGTCAGCCTTGCCCGTCAAAACAAAATTCCTCTGGTATTGTGCACGCCGATCGCCAATGTGACTTTTCCGCCCTTTATCGCCAAATATGAAAAAAAGTTCAGCGAAGCAGAGATGGCCAGGCTCGATTCACTCGACAATCTCGGACGTGAACACTATAATAATGAAGAATATGAAAAAGCGATCGATTATTTCTCAAGTTTAAAACAAGCGGATTCTACCTTTGCAGATGCCTGGTATCATACCGGCATGACCTATGTCAGGATGAAAGCGTACAAAAAAGCCGCCGACGAGCTCTATCAGGCCAAGGATTACGACGCCCTGCCTTTTCGCGCCAAATCATTTATTTATAATGTGCTTTATCAGACCGCAAACCGTTACAAGGTGCCGCTGGCGGAGCTTGAACCGTTTTTTACCAGTATTTCACAAAAATACTATCCGGCGCCATCGCAGCTCATCGACCATGTCCATCCTACTGACTCGGGCTATTATTATGTGGCGCTCTATTTGTCGCGTTTTTTGGTTGAAAACGGATTTTTTTCGGGCGTTGAGCAACTTCGCTTTCCCGATCTGGAAAGCTGTCGCCGTGTCCTTGGGATCGAAGAGAGCACGGCGGATCGCATTGAATACGAATTTCCCGAAGGAAGCTTTTTTGACCGTTTGTCCAGACTGAATCCGGAAATTGCAAAGTATCTCAACTTTGTTAAAAAACGCGCTGAACAGCGCATTGAAAAGCGCAAATTCGATACCGCTGCTGAAGAGATTCTCAAATAGTTCGATAACGAAAGGAATCTGTCAACAATGATTTATATTCTCTTTTTTCTCTCCGGTGCCAGTGCTCTAATCTATCAGTTGATTTGGCTTCGCGAGCTCGGCCTCGTGTTTGGAAACACCACCTATGCCACCAGCGCCATTCTCACCGCCTTTATGGGTGGGTTGGCCCTTGGAAGTTATATATTTGGCAAAAAAGCGGATAAAGTTAAATCTCCGTTGCGATTGTTCGCCTGGCTCGAGCTCGGCATCGGTCTTCTGGCTATTGCCATTCTGTTTTTCTTTGTACCTGTTATGCAGGCGGTTTATAAATGGGCATTCGGTATCGCGCTCTATTCCTGGGTGCTGAATGCCATCCGTTTCCTGCTGGCCATTATTATGCTGATCATTCCCACAACCCTGATGGGCGGAACCCTTCCGGCGATCAGCAAGTATCTCATCAAACAGGCCGACCGATTCGGCAAAAAAATCGGATGGCTTTACGCTATCAACACCCTGGGCGGCGTCGTCGGCGCCTTTTTTACCGGCTATTTTCTCATCCGCATATTCGGCATGACATTTACTTACTGGGTGGCCATTCTGGCCGACCTGCTCGTGGCTTATTTTGCCTTTAAACTTTATAAAAGGGTGCCCCGGCCATCTAAAGTGGAGAAAAAAAAGAAATCCAAAGAAAAAATCTCTTCTCCAGCTACTTTATCTGAATCCGGTGGACAGATTCGCCCTTATTCGGCCAAAACTGCCAAAATGTGTCTGTGGGCTTTTGGCATTGCCGGCTTTGCTTCACTCGCTTATGAAGTGGTGTGGACACGCGCGCTTTTGTTTTATATCAGCAGCACCACCTACTCTTTTACCGCTATTCTGGTTACCTTTCTGGTCGGTATCGCGCTCGGCTCCTGGATTATGAGTCTGTTCGTCGACCGCATCAAAAATCTTGTGCTCTGGTTTGGCGTCATAGAAATGCTCATTGCACTGGCCGCGATTTTGTCTATTCCCCTGATTCAGAATCAGGCTTTGATGCAAAAATGGATGCTGGCGCTGTTTTCAATTGAAAACTGGAATCACGTTGTCGCCATGCTTTTCATTTCCACCTTTGTGACTCTGATTATCCCGACCCTGCTCATGGGCGCCGCTTTTCCGGTCGTCAACCGAATTTATGTCAAAAGCATACCGCAGATGGGCCAGGGGGTCGGCAAGGTCTATATGGCGAACACCATCGGCTCAATAGTGGGTTCTTTTCTTTCCGGTTTTGTTCTTTTGCCGCTTTTGGGTATCAATTTTTGCATCGTTTTTCTCGCTGCTGTCAACCTGATCATCGGCGTCGGTGTAACCTTTTTTGAAACCGGGTGGAAGGAAAAACAAAAATTCGCCTACGCTTACAGCGGTGCTGCCGTTCTGCTGTTTCTCGTTTTCGCCTTTTTATTCGGTCAAACCAAGCCGCTGTTTATGAACTCGATCAGTTTTACCGACACCAAATTACTATATCACAAGGATGCGCCATCTGCAACTCTGTCTGCTCTTGAATCCCGCGATGATATCAATATCTGGGGAGATTATGTTCGCTATGTCAATGTCAACGGCCACAATACCGCCCATACTACCTTTGCCGATATCGTTATTCACAAAACCCTTGCCCACCTGCCTATGGTTTTACACCCGGATCCGCGCAGCGCTCTGGTGGTCGGATTTGGGTTCGGCAGCACCAGCAAGTCTTTTCTAACACACAATATCGGCGCTGTGCATTGCGTCGAACTGTTGCGCTCGGAAATCGAAACCGCAAAATTTTTCAAGCGCCATAATGAAGGGGTGTTTCGCGATCCCCGTTTTGCCTATATCGTCAATGATGGACGCAATTTTATTCAGGCTATCAATCATAAATATGATATCATTTCAGTCAATGCCGTTGATCCCAAGTTCAGCCCCATGATCTATACAACCGAGTTTTACCAACAGTGTAAAAAGAAACTCAATTCCAACGGCATGGCGGTTGCCTGGTTGCCTCTTTATGGCATGACGGTTGATGAAGTCAGAGCACTGATGAAGAGTTTTGTCGACGCCTTTCCCAACAGCTCGCTTTGGTTTAACAATCCCGAGCATTTATTATTGCTCGGAATCAACGGAGATATGGAGATCAGCGCCACGACCGTTGTTGAACGGATGTCGCGACCGGCGGTCAAAGCGGATTTGGCCGAAATTGAACTGGATACGCCTTATGCTTTATTGTCGACTTTTTTCTGCAGCATACAAAATTTAATACAAATAACCGCAGGCGCCGAGGCGCATACCGACGATAAACCCATTGTAGAATTCAGCCATGTTGCCACCAGCGAACTTTATCCGGAAGTTTATGACGAGCTCATCAAATATAAGGAACGCCTGTTCCCCTATTTACGCGATATTTATGCCATGGGTGATATGGTGCAGGTCACCAATCTTTTTCGCTACTATGAGGATGCCATGGGCGATCTCATCAAGGGGTTGTTTCTTTACAGGATATATGAAAGGCAGGCGGCGCAATATCCGGAAGAGATCGAAAAGGCGGTCAAGCTGGTAACCAACGCCATCGACTATCAGCCCGAGAATACCTTTGCCCTGATGCTCTATGCCGATCTCTTTCGTCATTTTGATCTGGCCAAAGCCAGACCCTATCTGCAACGCGCTGTTGAAGAACAGCCGGATTTTGCCAAGGGTCATGTGTTGTTGGGCCTGGAGTGCATGGAACGAACCAAACTCGACAGCGCCATCGCTTTTTTTCAAAATGCTATTGATATCAATGAAAACTTTGCCAATGCTTCTCTTAACCTGGGTATCGCTTATGCGCAAAAACAGGAATGGCCGCTCTCTGAAGAAGCGTTGACCAGGACGGTCGAATTACGGCCCGAGAACGGCTTTGCACACTCGAGTTTGTCGCAGGTCCTCTATGTTCAGGATAAATTCGACCAGGCCATACACCACGCCGCCAGATCCGTAGAGCTTTTCCCCAATCAACCCAATTTTTACTTTAATCTCGCTATGATGTATCGTAAAAAAGGAGAAAAAGATAAAGCCATTCAGCTCTTTGAACAGGGACTAGAGCTGGCTCCGGCTGATGAACGCGCAAAGTCTGTTTTGCAGGAATTAAAATCCGGCTCATGACCAGAAAGAAGGATATGATCAATGTAGGATTAATAGGAATGGGGGTTATCCCAAGTCTGCATGCCAGAGCTTATACCAAACTGGATGATGCGAAACTGGTCGCAATTTACTATTCGGGTGAAGACCGAATAGAAATCAGCGGTAGCCAGGGTTGCTCTGGATCACAAAGTGTACCTCCCGGTTTTGGCAGGTACCGTCTCTGATCCTTTTTCGCGATGGCAAGATGTCCTCCGTTTACCATCTGGAAACCGACTGGCAGGCCGGCTTTGACCGCTGTACGCGTAATTTCATCGATTCCATTCTCAGGGAAGACAAATGCAAGATAGAATTCCCCAAAGCATCGGAGATTTAAAAAATGACTCAGGCGGTACAGCTCTCGGTTGCGGAACATCGAATCGTCAATCTGAGCGAACTCAAATGAGGTGAACATGAAAGCACTGTTGATCAATAAACCCGGAGATTTGCAGATCATCGATATCGAAAAGCCGGAACCCGGAGACAAAGAGGTTCTGGTCAAAGTCGAAGCGGTGAGTCTCTGTAATCAGCATGATGTAAAGGTATGGACAGGGGGATATAAACGGCTGCAATATCTCGAATATGGTATACCCGGTTTTCCCGGTCATGAAGGGTCCGGGACCGTGATCAAAACCGGAAGCAGGGTGACCTCTTTACGAGAAGGCGACCGCGTCGTTATGTCCGGTCTGGGCGGTCCGCCATTGTATCAGGAATATGTTACCCGTGAAGCGGACCAGGTGGTTGCGTTTTCTTCCCGTCTTGATTTCGAAGAGGTTGCCATGGCGGAATTGTTGGGCTGCGTCCATCACGGCATGCAGAAGATAGAATCATGGAAAGACAAAACCGTTCTCATATCCGGAATGGGCCCGGCTGGTCTGGGCGCTCTGCAAATGGCCAAAGCGCTCGGGGCCAAACGGGTTATCGGTACGGATATCAATGAGAGCCGTTTGAAGCTGGGTGCTGAACTGGGAGCCGATAAAACCTATGATGCCAATCTCGATGACACTCTGTTGCATTTACAAAAAGAAGTTCCCGAGATCGTCTTTGAATCCTCGGGCAATTCAAATGCCTATCGCACCTCTGTTTCTACGGCCCGAGAGGCTGTGATACTCTTTGGCTATACGGAGCAGGAAATTTGTCTCGATCCTTATCCCATTTTTGATCATGAACTGGCCATTTATGGCGCTAAATGGCTTGAGGTAAACGATCTCAAAGCGGTGGTTGATTTTATCGGGCTGGGCAAAATCAATAGCCGGCGCATGGTATCCGAGGTGTTGTCTTTCGATGACTATGTCACCGCCATCGAGCTGGTTAAAAACGGTCGGGCAATCAAAGTGATCATGAAACCTTGAGGTATATAATGTTATTGGCATTAGACAGTTACAGCTTTCATCTGGCCTTTGCCAGGCATGAGGATTTTTCTTATCATCAACCGATCGACCTGTTTCAGTTTATCGATCGTGTTGCGGAACAGGGTTTGCAGGGCTTTCAAATCGATCCTATGCATCTTGAATCAGACAAGGCTGATTATGTTTTACAGCTCAAATCATTAGCGGATGAGCGGGGATTGTTCGTGGAGCACGGTATCATGAGCGTTCAGCCGGAAGATATCAACAGCGGCATTCACGTCTGTCAGATGCTGGATTCGTCCATATTGCGCACGTTTATCGGCTTTGACCGCTTTTCGCCTGCAACCAATGTCAGGCATGAGCTGGAACAGGCAAAACTCGATATTTCGCGTACCCTGAAAGCGTTACAGGATGCGGATGTCTATTTGGCAATTGAGAATCACGGCGACGTCACCAGCGAAGAGCTGGTAGAGCTGGTACTCGATATCGGCGATCCGCATGTTGGAATTTGTCTGGACGTCGGCAACAGCCTTTGTGTTTTGGAAGACCCAATACAGGCTTTTGAGCGCATGTTGCCTTATGCTCTAACCACGCATTTCAAGGATTACATGCTGTCGATGACCAATTTCGGCTGCAAGATATATGGAACGGCTTTGGGGAGTGGTATGTTACCGTTAAAGGAGATGTATCAAAAAATTGTCGATCAGGGTAAACTCGACAAGTTGATCCTGGAAATTCCTGTTGAAGCGGAAAGCGAGGTTGAAGCTTCCCTGGCAAAAGAACAACAGGCCATCGAGGCCAGTGTAGAGTATTGCCGGAAAGAGTTGAATATTTAATTTTTTCTCAGCGTATCTCGGCGGTTAAACGGGGATTCATGCTTGCAGCAGGGATTGGATAAAACCGCCGAGGGCGCGAAGGGACGCAGAGAAAAGAGAAAAAAATAACTTGTAATGTAAATCATGAAAGTCAATGAACTAACAGATGCCATCATTGGGTTGGCGATCAAAATACATCGTAAGCTTGGTCCCGGATTGTTGGAATCTGTTTATCAGACAGCACTGGCCTATGAATTAAAAAAAGTTGGTATTCCGTTTGAAAAAGAAAAATGCTTACCCGTTTTGTATGATGATATTGTATTGGATATAGGATTCCGGTGTGATTTTTTAATTGATGATCTAGTTATAGTGGAAACAAAATCTGCTCGGGAAATAACCGTTCTCGATCAGGCCCAGCTTTTAAATTATTTAAAGATTTCGCAGAAACAGGTTGGTTTGCTGATTAATTTTAATGTTTTGTAGCTAAAAGATGGTATTAAACGGTTGGTAAATAACTATGACGATGATCTATAAACTTTAGTTTTCTCCGCGTATCTCGGCGTTCTCCGCGGTTAAACGGGGATTGATACTTGCAGCAGGGCTTGACTAAAACCGCCGAGGACGCGGAGGGACGCAGAGAAAAGAATGGAAAAACTGTAAGATGTGATTTTAAATGTTTGAGAATATCTGGAATTGTTAGATTTGAGTTTAATTTTTTCATTTTTTCTCAGCGTATCTCGGCGTTCTCCGCGGTTAAACGGGGATTGATACTTGCAGCAGGGCTT
>CAZSOP010000066.1:0-3528 GCA_964608385.1 uncultured Cytophagia bacterium | reverse complement strand
GACTAAAACCGCCGAGGACGCGGAGGGACGCAGAGAAAAGCAAACAAACCCCTATGAGGTTGAATATATATTATGAATTCCAAAGAACGCGTTTTGACAACCATGGACGGCAAAGAGCCCGATCGCGTCCCTATCGGTGAATTTGCCATCGATTTTGATACAGCCGAGAAAATTCTCGGTCATGAGACCTATTACCGCGCCAAAGCCAAATCGCAGATCGCCTTTTGGGAAGGCCGGCACGATGAAGTGGCGCAGAGTTACCTCGAAGATACTCTGGAGCTCTATGACAAGCTCGAACTCGATATCATCACCTTTCCCATGGCCACCTGGGAAATTCCGCCGGAAAGCGATGATCCCGCTCCCCAAAAAATGGATGATAACACCTGGGAAGATCATCTGGGACGTATCTATAAATACAGCGACATTACCGCGGATATTACCTGTATAAAAGATCCGGTTCTGGATAAGCAGGTATTTACCCTGCAAGACTTTCAGCGCCGCCCTGAACCGGTCGAGCGCGACGAACGCTCCTGGAACATACTCGACAGCGTTATTCGACACTTTCCGGATCGCTTTATCTGCGGCCCTTCCGGAGGCGAGGTCGGCATTGTTTTTCTTGGTAGCATGGAACGCGGCAGTATGGAATTGATGCAAAATCCCGAGGTGGTCAAAGCCGCTACTGCTTTTTATGTCGAGATGCAAAACAAGGCTGATGAGATACTGATTCATCCGGATCAGGACGCAGTTTTATGGGGAGCCGATTTTGGCTATAAAAGCGGCCCCTTCATCAGTCCAAAAATGTTTCGTGATTTCTTTTTGCAGGCCAACAAGAAACGGGTGGAGAATATTCACAACCGTTTCGGTAAAAAGGTGATGAAACACTGCTGTGGTAATGTTACCCCACTCCTGGATGACTTTCTTGAAATCGGATATGATGCTTATCAATCCATACAGCCGACGGCGGATATGAATATTTGCGATTTGAAAAAGTCGATCGGCTCGCAGATTACGCTTTGGGGAGGCGTTGCCCTGGAAAATATGGTCTCAGGGACAACGGATCAGGTTCGGGACGATGTCCGTCGCGCTATGGCGTGCGCCAAAAAAGGCGGTCGTTTTATACTCGGTACCAGCCATTCGATCGCCGTGGGGTCAAACTATGACAATTACATGGCCATGCTTGACGAGTATTATCGTTTGGCTGACTATTAGTATCTTAATAGTGAATTTGTAACCAATTATGGGATATAGTATGGATTTTTCACCTTCTGTTTATGAACACGCTGCCGGTTTGATCGGCAAAACACCCTGGGAGGTTTCCATAGACCGGGAGCTGATGGTCAAGGCGCATCAGGCTGCCTATGAGCGCTATCATCACACCCCGATTACGGTGGGTGTCGATATCTATAATGTCGAAGCCGAAGCTTACGGGGCTAAAATCGAAAAACCGGATGCCGACAACATTCCCTCTGTTCAGGAAGCGCTCTATTCTTCGGCAGCTGATCTCATTGCCATCGATCGCGTTGATCTTTCCAAAACCGGGCGCTGGCCGCTTATTCTGGATGCAGCTAAAGAATTACAGGCTCTGTTTCCGAGCGCGGTCGTACGCATTCCTGTAAGCGGGCCGTTTTCAATTGCGGTGACGCTGGCGGGACTGGAAAATATGCTATGCGATTGCAGTATCGCCCCGGATGCGGCACATACTGCCTTAAAACGACTGGCGCAAAATCAAATCAACCTCTGCCGCGAAATTCAAAAGCAGGGATTAAAAATCACCTTTTTCGAATCCGCAGCCACGCCGCCGTTGCTTTCCCCAAAGCAGTTTGAAACCATACTGCTGCCGGTGTTAAAGGATATGCTGCAGGAGATAAAAACGATTACCAATGAGGCACCTGCTCTGATCATCGGCGGTGACACCGCTCCTATACTCGATTATGTCCTAAAGACAGCAGCCGGATATGTTATTTGTCCGTCCGAAACCGATCAGCAGGTATTCATGGAAAAAATTTGGGATCATACCGGGGTTCGCGTTCGCGTTAATATGGATGCGAAAATTGTCGCTTTTGGCAGCCACGAGGATATCCAAAAAGAGGTTGGGCGTATCTATACACTGTCGGCACGCCGGCCAAATGTGTGCCTGGGAACAGGCGTTTTGCCGTATGGAACATCGCCTGAAAATGTATTATTTATAGAAAATGTGTTGCAGCGTCTGCAATAGACAAGGAGAATCATTTTGGCAAAAAATATATCCATAGCAGTCGTAGCCCTTGGAGGCTATGGAATGGTCTATCTTCAGGGACTGCTTGATGAACCACAGGATGAAAATTTTACCCTGGTCGCCGGTATAGACCCCTATCCCGAACATTGCGACCGTCTCGATGAACTCAAAAAGATGAACATTCCCATCTATGACAGCCTTGATGCGTTTTATGAACAGGGCGGTGAGGCGGACCTGGTTATTTTATCCTCGCCCATACAGCTTCATCTCGATCATACCCGAATCGCTCTGGAACATGGCAGCCATGTTCTTTGTGAAAAGCCCCTCGGCGCCACAGTGGACGAAGCCGATGACATGATTGCTGCGCGTGATAAATACGGCCGTTTTGTCGCGATCGGTTACCAGTGGTCCTTTACCGATCCCATCCAGGATTTGAAACGCGATATTCAAAAGGGTGTATTGGGTGCTCCGGTGCGACTCAAGACCATGGCATTCTGGCCCCGGGATGAGAGCTATTATAACCGCAACAGCTGGGCGGGAAAAGTAAAGGATAAAAACGGGCGATGGATTCTGGACAGTCCCGTCAATAATGCGGTGGCGCATTATCTTCACAATATGTTTTTTGTGTTGGGCGACCAAATCAGCAGCAGTGTCCGACCCAAAAGCGTTGAAGGAGAACTTTATCGCGTCAAGCCGATCGAGAGTTATGATACGGCAGCTTTACGCGTTATGACTGAAAATGATATTGAATTGCTTTTTTATGCCACCCATTCAAATGAAGAAATGATGGGGCCGGTGATCACCTATGAATTTGAAAAGGCAACGGTTACGTTTAAGGACCTCCATTCCGATCTCAAGGTCGAATTTAAGGATGGCCGGGAAAAATCCTATGGAAAACCGGATGAACAGCAGATCAAAAAGATGTGGGATTGTATCCGGTGCGTGCGTACAGGCGAAGCGGTTGTCTGTCCGCCGGAAGCGGCAAAATCACAAACGGTAACCATTAACGCTTTGCATGAATCCTTTGGCGAGATTGTCGATCTTCCGGAATCTATGGTTAAACGTAAAGGCAAAGAGGGCGAGACACTCTACTATTCTCCGGAGCTGGAGAGCGTTTTGCGGCAGTGTCACGATGAAAACAAACTGCCCTCGGAGCTGGGCGTGGAATGGAGCAAAGCGGGAAAACAGGTAAACGTCAGCGATTATCATTCTTTCAAAGGTATCTAAGGATGGCTTGAAAAACCGCCAAGCACATGAAGAAAAAGGTTCTTCCGAATAATGAGTACTTTTTTAACCGCTGAGAAAACGCCAAG
>CAZSOP010000065.1:0-12408 GCA_964608385.1 uncultured Cytophagia bacterium | reverse complement strand
GGAGCAATTAAGAGCGATCCAGAAAGAGCTGGGTATATCCGATGATAAATCGGCTGAACTGGAAGAATTACAGAAAAAAATAAAAGCCGCAAAAATGTCTGAAGAGGCAGAAAAGGAAGCGATGCGGGAGCTGGACCGGCTGGCAAAAATGCAACCCGGTGCAGCAGAATATACAGTGGCTCGGACTTATATAGACTGGATGATCTCTCTACCGTGGTCGGTATATGCGGAGGACAATCTGGATATCGACAGCGCCGCCGAAGTTCTGGATGAGGATCATTACGACTTGAAAAAAGTCAAAGAGCGAATTTTGGAATATTTGGCAGTGCGTAAATTGCGCACCGACACCAAAGGACCAATTTTATGTTTCGTTGGTCCTCCCGGCGTCGGCAAAACCTCGCTGGGCCAATCCATTGCCAGAAGTATGGGGAGAAAGTTTATCCGTATCTCCCTGGGGGGAATCCGGGATGAGGCTGAGATCAGGGGACACAGGCGAACCTATATCGGCGCACTGCCGGGCCGGATTATTCAGGGATTGAAGAATGCCGGGAGTAAAAATCCGATTTTTATGCTGGATGAAGTGGATAAAATAGGCCAGGATTTCCGCGGAGACCCGTCTTCGGCTCTCTTGGAAGTGCTGGACCCACAACAAAATCATGCTTTTTCCGATCACTATCTTGATGTGCCGTTTGATTTATCCAAAGTCATGTTCATTACCACGGCCAATGTTTTACATACGATCCCCAGCGCTCTACTGGACAGGATGGAAGTGCTCGAGCTGCCCGGATACATCGCTGAGGAAAAGTTACAGATCGCGTTTAGATACCTTATTCCCCGTCAAATCAAGGAAAACGGTTTGAAGAAAAAGCATATCCGTTTTACAAAATCCGCTGTACGCAAGGTGATTCAAAATTATACCCGGGAAGCAGGTGTCAGGAACCTGGAGCGCGAGCTCGCCACCATTTGCCGTAAAGTTGCCCGTGACGTCGCTCAGGGAAGGGACGAAAAACGGGCTATAAAACCCGAAAATCTGGCAGACATGCTCGGACCGATCAAGATACACTCGGAAGTGGCGGAAAGAATCAAAGAACCCGGTGTTGCAACCGGTCTTGCCTGGACACCGAGCGGCGGTGACATCCTCTTCATCGAGGCGACCAAGATGATCGGTTCCAAAGGTTTATCTCTGACCGGGCAGCTCGGGGATGTGATGAAGGAATCGGCACAGGCTGCTCTTTCCTATATTCGTTCACATGCTACCGAATTGGGTATTTCTCCCAATTTTTACGAAAACACGGATATCCATGTGCACGTTCCTGCCGGCGCGATTCCCAAGGACGGACCCTCTGCCGGGGTTACGCTGGCAACAGCGATCGTATCCCTGCTAACCGGCAAGCAGATACGCCACGATGTCGCCATGACCGGAGAAATTACTTTGCGCGGCAAAGTGTTGCCCGTTGGTGGTATCAAAGAAAAAGTACTTGCAGCGCGCCGGGCGAATATTCTTAAAGTGATCTTGCCCTCAAAAAACAAAGATGATTTGGAAGAGATTCCTGAAAATTTGAAGGAAAAAATTGAATTTATTTTTGTCGACGAACTCTCTCAGGTTTTCGAAAATGCAATTAAACAATTCAGTATGAAATAAAAACAAGGATCGGCATGCTTGCAAAACTTGAAAAAAAGCTGGAAGAAATCGATCAACAACAGTTGTTATCTTTTTGGAGCCAACTGAATGAAAATGAACGCAGGACCTTGCAGCACGACATCGAATCGTTGAAGACTGATCGCATCATAAAATTGGGTAAAATTCTTTCTGAAAAGGATGAACAGGAACACCTCTATCAACCCGGCAATTTCGAGCCGGCTGATGTCGACACGTTGCCAGGAACCGCACAGGAAAAAGAACAACGCTGGACCGCTGCCAGGGTTGGGGAAAAGGCGATCAAGGAAGGTACGATTGGTGCCATTCTCGTCGCCGGCGGCCAGGGCACGCGGTTGGGATTCCATGGCCCCAAGGGTGTTTTTCCGGTTGGCCCGGTAACGGATAAAAGTTTGTATCAGTATTTCCTCGAGAGATTATTGGCTCTTGAAAGACGCTATTCCACTCGTATTCCTCTCTATGTGATGACCAGTGAAAACAATCATCATGAAACCAAAGAATTTTTTCTGGAACACGATTATTTCGGCAAAGAGCGCAATAGCGTGGTGTTTTTTCAACAGGGTATGTTGCCCACCTTTGATGAGAATGGCAAAATTTTTCTCGAAGAAAAATATAAAATCAGCAAGGCGCCGGATGGACATGGCGGGGTGCTGAATGCCCTGAAAGAAAACAACCTTTTCGAGGATATGAAAAATCGCGGCCTGGAAAATCTGTTTTATTTCCAGGTCGATAATGTGCTTGTTCAAATATGCGATCCTGCTTTTATCGGTATACATCTGCAAAAGGATGCCGATCTTTCCGCCAAAACGGTTTATAAATCGGATCCGTTTGAAAAGCTCGGCAATATCGGTATTATTAACGATACATATGTTACGGTTGAATACACTGAACTGTCAGAAGAAGAAAAAAAAGCCCGGGACGAAGAGGGAAAACTCGTGTTCGGGCAGGGAAGCATAGCCATACATGTATTCAGCCGAAAATTTTTGCAGCGGTTTGCCGGTGATGAGTTGGAATTACCCTATCACATCGCTCACAAAAAAATTATCCATATCGATGAAAGCGGCAAAAAAATTGAACCGGATAATCCGAACGGTTACAAGCTGGAACAATTTATTTTTGATACCTTTCCAATTGCGGAACGTGTTGTCGTTATGGAGACAGAGCGCGAAAAAGATTTCAGCCCTATCAAAAATGCTGAAGGTACGGATTCTCCACAAACGGCACGGCAACACCTCAATAATTATTTCGGCAGCTGGCTGGAACGGGCCGGCTATGAGCTTGAGCGGGATCAGGAGGGCAATGTTCAACACCAGATTGAAGTCAGCCCCTTGTATGCCCTGGATGAAGAGGAATTTATATCCAAAATACCCAAGGATCTGCAGATTAAAGATAAAATGATTTTTGAATAAAGAATAATCCATTAGTACTGAAGAGATTATGCCGGCAAAAAATAAAAAGCATTCGCTGAGCAAAAAAATAGCCAGAATTGCAGTTGTTCTGTTTCTCTCCTTTCTTTTGCTACTGACCGTTTTGCTGGTTGTTTTGAGATTGCTCTATCCGCCCGAAAAATTGCAGGACATGGCTGTCCGTTATTTTGAGCAAACCTATAACCGTCAGCTTATCGTCGGCGATGTAGAACTGAATCTCTTTCGCGGTTTTGTTTTTAACAACATCCAAATTCCACCGGTTGCCGATTCATGCCTGAACATTGATTTCCCGATTCGGTCTCTTCGTGTCGAGCGGATAGCTGTTGGCTATAACCTGCGGCAATTATTGTCAAAGAAATTTATTGTCCGCCATATCTCTATTCACAATCCTCATCTCGAGCTTTGCATTCAGGCGCAACCATCCCCAACCTCTGCCGCAGAAGATACGGTTACAGCAGGACTGCCGGAGCTGCCGCTTGAATTCGACTTGCGTAAGTTGCGTATAAATAATCTTGACCTGTATGCCGAGATCGACCTGGATTCGATTCGCAACGAGATCGGGCTGGAAAACATATACCTGTCAGCCAATGATGTCATTATTCCCGGGGGTGAGCTCGAAGAAAATCTCGATGAAATCAGAGCAGAACTCGTTTTCAAGGTGGATAACGGCTTTTTTTTCGCCAAACAGACAGCGGATACACCCGGGCAGCCGGCTTTCGATGCGTCGGGAACAATTGATTTGCAACAACAATTGTTTGTTCGGGGGGCTGCGCAGCAGCGTGCAAAGACATTTGTGGCGTTGAACGATCTCAAGGTTTTGTTGCAAACGACGGAACAGGTAGGCCGGTACCATATTTCCGACAATATCGCACTCGTTCTCGAAGCAGAAGGAAATTATGCTTCGAAATGCGCAAGCATAAAGACTATGCGATTCTCGATCGGCGATAAAGAGTGGCTGTCCATGTCCGCTGATTTTAACTTCTCCGAAAACCCCGAGATGAGTGTCCGGCTCGGGCAGAGCCATATACCGGTAGAACAGATCATTTCTCTTGCTGCTTCCGTTGTTTCATATCCACTATTGACCGAAATAAAGAAAACGCGCGGCAACCTTGTCCTGGATCATTCCGAAATAAGCGGCCATCTCGGCAATGGCGATAACGGTATGGATCTCAATTTTGAGCTCTTTCTGCGGCTCGAAGACCTTGAGCTCAAGCGGAAACCGGATTTGGTTTTAGATCGCCTAAATGTCGATACCCGGTTTGCAGGTAAAATCCAGGCAGATGCATTGAAGAATCTGAATACCACTATCCATGTTTTTTATGATACCCTGAGCCTGGCACTGTCCGACACATTGAATTTTGCCACAGGGGCCTGCCGTTTGAATATCGATGCTGATTTGAACGAGGATTTTTTACCGGCGAATGCCCGGCTCGACTTTGCTCTTGACAACATTTTTGGAGCCAGCCTGCGCGCAAATGCCCGGGCAAAAACGTTGCCCTCA
This sequence comes from uncultured Cytophagia bacterium, assembly GCA_964608385.1. GTDB lineage: Bacteria > Zhuqueibacterota > Zhuqueibacteria > Residuimicrobiales > Oceaniaggregativiventaceae > Oceaniaggregativivens_A. Next base: position 7,823 of record CAZSOP010000065.1, on the reverse strand, counting down.
CAAACGCTTTCCGCAAATGCGGATATCCATCTGACAGGGCTCAACACCGCTGAGCTCTCTCAGGGAGCGGCGGAGACAAAAGCGGACTTTGATCTCAATCTGAATTTTATCTCCAGAGACAGCATAACGGTTCACGCCCTCGTGAATACGGATTCAATAAAGCTGGGGACATTGGAAAATCAGATGCTACAGCCTGTTCAGTTCGAGTTGGATTTAACCGCGCAGGCGGATCCGGCATTCCGGCGAATTGAACTAAAACATAGCCGTTTTACGCTGAACGAGTTTCTAACCGCTTCTGCCAAAGCACTGGTCAATCTCAAGACACAGGTTTTCGAGCTCTCTGCTTTCGAACTGGTTCTGCAGCATTCTCCGCTTTATCAAAGTTTGCCGCCATATATACATCAACAGCTATATGACTTTTCAGTAGACGGCCAAACCACTGTTCATTGCAGCGGCCGCATGGGCTTTGATGATGAAACGCCGGCGTACCGGGCAACGGCGAAAGCAAGAATTGAAAATATGGATATTCGGTATCCCAGCGAAAGCATAGAGCTGAATAATATTCAACTCGATTTGAACGCGGCGGTCGAGAGTGGTGAGATAAACACTGCGGAGGTGGTGCTCAGGTGTGACAGCATACTTTTCGGTGCGTTGCGCCGCTTTCCCTATGTGAATAACCGGCTTTCCATGCTTGTTGAGAGCAGCGACCTCAAGGTGTTTAGCGTCCGAAACGGAGCCATAAAGCTGGCGGATATTGCGGAAGGGGATTTTACCGCAAAAGCGGATAGCCGCCCGCATCTGGATGCAGAACTCCGGATTCGTCAGGTTGCCGGCGATTCCCTTGAAATTGTGGATAATATTTTGGTTCAGGGCAAGGCTGCGCTAGAAGCAATCGTGGCGGCGGATACCGCTCTTGCCGACCTCACGCTTTTCGTTCATCTGGACGACTATTCCGTTTACCCCAGCGACAGCCTGACCATTCATCATATAAATTCGGATATTCGCCTGCGTCAGCAGTACGATTTGACCCGGCAGCGTCTAATTGCCAGGGATAGTTATGCTATTTTAACGCCATCAGAGGGACTTGTAGATTATCTGCTGGTACAAGAATACTATCCGAACCAGTTATCAACGTTAACGATCGATTCGGTTAAAGTGATTGGATACAAAATATCCGACCTTAACCTGAAAATCGATGCCGGTGAGGGTTTTCTGGAAATACCCTGTTTTTCAACCGCTCTTTATGGCGGGTCGCTGGCAGGAAGAATGAGTCTGGATTTGGCGGAAGGTATACTGGAACATGCGTCGTGGAGAGTCTCTTCACATTTTTCCAATATTAATTCCGGATTGTTGTTGTCGCAGCGAAACGGGAAAGAGGAGAAAAGTACGCTTAATGGCAATCTCGAAATCTTTGGTAATGGTATGGATCCGGAAAAGGAGATAGAAATTGGTGGACATTTTTATATTACCCGCGTCGGACCGCAGGTGGTTAACAATATATTGCAATCACTGGATCCGAGGGGAGAAGATGCCAATGTTTCGCTTTCCCAGCGGTTATTGAGTTGGGGGTTTCAGCCGGATGTATTGACGTTTGATATCCGCCACCGGTATTTACGTCCGGTTATTGCCTTCAAGCAGCCCTGGTATTTTCCCATTCGGTTGAGCGGAGGCAAAATTGAGCTGGCCCGTGTTCCGGTCAATTTTTTCGTGCAGAATGCATTAAAACAGATGCTTGCGGCTTCACAGCCATAACCCATACATTGATTTTCGGAGTTTTTTATGAAATGGTTCAGTCTGATTGTTTTGCTGTTTATGTTCAATTGCGGAATCCAGGCGCCTCAGCTGAGCGTGACTGGCGAAAAAACCGCCTTGGAAAAACAGGTTCTCGGCGATTATGAAAAAATAGAATCTGATTCCTGGTTTATCGCCTCTGAACGTTCCTTTAATGAATTCAGAACCCAGCCGGACAAAGAAGCGATTTTTACCGCCATGCAGCAACGAAAAGCCAGAAAAACAGAGCTGGATGACTTGAGAAGAGACAACGTGATCGGCGAGAACAATCGTGGCTTTTTAGAGGTGTTGCCTACTGAAGCGTATGAAGATAATGAGGACTATCGCCGACGTGTTGACGAGCTCGTTCAAGCGGAAAACCGGGACCGTAAACGATTGTTTCAGCGCATTATTGAAATCAATCAGTGTCAGGACGACGAGGTTTCATATTATCACCAGTTTGCCCGGCCGCAGCAGAAATCGGTTGCTGCCGGCACAATGATTCAGGACCCGCAAGGTAATTGGGTGGAAAAGGCTAAACAAGAAAAGGAAACCGATCAATCGTGAAAAATTTCAGCCTTTTGAATTTTTTCTGTTTGGCGTTGTTTATTGTCGTTGTTTGTACGACGAGCCCTGGATGGTCTTCCATCCAAAATTGTTACGAGCGCATAACCTCTCATTACGATATAGATTTATCCCCCCGGATTTCTCCTGATGGCCGGTGGCTCGCTTATGTAAACCGGCAGACGGATAACTATGATATCTGGGTTCGAAATCTGGTCGACGGACGTCCGCATCAGGTGACCTATCACAAAGCCGATGATTTTTACCCGGTCTGGGGACCGGATAATCGCACCCTGGTTTTTGTTTCGCAGCGCAGCGATGCTGCCGGAGATATCTATAAATTAAAACTTAAAAAACGCGGCAAGGAGCTTAAACCGTCGGGAGAACCCGAACGCGTTACTCGATATCTGGGATACGACAGCTATCCGACCATATCACCGGACGGTAAAAAAATCGCATGGGTTTCCGACCGTTCCGGTATGGATGAAATCTGGTTTTATAATGACAACACCGGTAATACGCTGCAATTGACCTTTGGCGGCGGCACTCACCCCTGCTGGAGTCCGGTATTGAACTTTATCTCTTTTACCTCTTTCAGAGCCGGGGAAAACAGCAACGGCGATATCTATATGATGCATTTGAAAGGCCCCGAACCCGCGGATTCCATGAACAGGGCTCTTTGGGATTCCCGGGAATATCCAACCTATCGGGTCACCTGCGGCCCCGCACTCGATGGCTTTTCATCCTGGAGTGCGGATGCCGGGAAAATTGTCTTTCTCCGCCACGAACATGATACGAACGGCGACGGAGACGTGACCCCGGCCGATCACGGTGCTCTCTGGTGTGCGGACGTTTACGAATCTCCCCGGGAAACAACTTCCGAGCCGACCTGGGTAAACGGGTTCTGTTCAAACCTGGTAGACCGTGCGATACCACTGACATTATACGGATACCGCGTTATGCAGCCCTGGTATGCAGATAAAGTATATGCTTCCTTTGATATTGATGATAATGTCGATATTTATGCGATTGCCGACAGCGGTTGTCTGCCGCGGAAAGCCGATGCTGTGGAACAACTCGGTTTTGCTGAAACATCATATCCTCTTTCCGGAAATATAGATCAGAAGGTTCCGGGTCCTCTGTTTGTCGGCTGGAATCCTGCCCGTTTGAGCAGAGACGACAGGATTTTATTGTGGCAGCGCTGCATTGCTCTTCATCGCGTGCTTGATTTTTTCGGCACACAATCCCCGGCGTCAGCAACCGCTCTTTATCACATCGCTGTTTGTCATTTGTTGCTGGGATTCGAAGAGAGCGCCGTGACCTATCTACACTACCTTCTCGATCAATATAGTCAGCCGCAGGAAATTCTCTTTTATGCTGAATTGGCGCTTCTTGGACGGCAAGAGTCCGACCTGCAGGCCCGACTGATGCAGATCGCGAGCCGATATCCTTTACAGTCCCGGGTTTTAGCCGGCGCTCAGTTTGAAATCGGCAAAGCAACAGGCCAACGGGCTGCGCTGAAAACAGCAATATCTGAATACCAGCGCATCATCAGCAAAAACAGCGGTCAACCTGCCCTTCAGGCCCGGGCAACATACCAAATTGCAAAAATATACAAGGCTCAACAGGATACGACCCGGGCGCTCGAAACCTATATCGAAATCATCAGCTTTTATCCCGATCAGAAAGAGTGGCAGCAAAACGCTCAGCAACAATTTTTTGAGCTGAAAACACAAAGCAAAAGCGGAAACGCCGTCCGGAAAGTCTATCAGGATATTATCCGGGACTATGCTCACCTGCCTCTTCTTGTTTCCAGTGCAAAACTGTCGCTGGCGGATTCTCTGTTACAATGGGGCGAGACCGATAGCGCCTATTGCCTTTACGACGACATTGATGACAACAGTACCCGGATGACAGAAAAAATAAAACACGCGCGCATCGGCCTAGCCCGCTGTCTGCAAAAACAAGGTGCCTATGAAGCGGCGTTTGAGCTCCTGCAAAATACAGTTGAGCGGTTTGAATCCGCTTATCCGGACTATGCGGTTGAGGTAAAATCGGAATGGGTACAAGGCCTGATGCGCCTGGGGAATGAGCTGCGTTTTTTTCGCAGATATGAAGAAGCAAAGCAATACTATGCACGCGCCAAAAAAATCTCCCCCCGGCATATGGATGCACATCGCTGTTATATAGAAACAAAGTATGAACTCGATGAAATCGATGAGGCGATTACAGAGTATGAGATCCTCACCAATGCGCATCCGGAAAACTATATACTGGTTTATTCCCATGGTCTCTGTCTTTCCTATAAAGGAACCGAAGTGGCAGACCGTTCCAATGATCCGGGCAAGATTGATCTGGAAATGCTGCACAGCTCCAGCAATCGGGTTGCTCAGGCGCTGGTTAAAGATTTTACCATGATACAACCGTATGTGACGCTGAGTTTTAACTATGAAATGACAGAGGATTATCTCAATTATAAAGCTTCGGCCCCCAAGAGTGTTTTTGTCAGGGTGTATGAGACCCTGCTAACGCCTTTGCGCTTTATCTATCGAACCGTCACCTTTCAGGACCCGCCCAAACCGCCGAGATTTTATGAGCGCGCCATCCACGAGCTTACAAAAGCCATTCACATGAATGATGAGAAGGAAAACCCGGCTTTTGAAGCGATGATTGCCATGAATCTTGCCAACACGCATTATAAAATGGGCGAATTTGGTTATGATAAAGCATACCAGTATTACCGCGTCAAGTTGAAATACGATTCCTCTTTTGTCGACATGAAACACAAGGCGTCGACATTTGAGCGCCTGGGTCACTGTGCGCTGATACTGGAAAAATATGACCGGGGCGTATATTATATCCTCAGAACCATTCGGCTATACGAAGAAATGGGGCAGAAGGATCATGTATTGCTCAACACAAAAAGGATGGCCCTCTTATACGAAACAGCCGAACAGCATATGCAGGCGATCGACTATTATCAGGAATGTGCCGGAATCGAGGAGCGCAATGGCAGGTATTCAGATTTGACAAAATCGTACCGGAGTATTGCTTATAACTATTATCTGATGAATAGAAGTGAAGCGGCTATCGACTATGCTCAACGGTCATTGGATTTAATAGAATCAGGACAGGCAGAGCGAATCAAGGCTGAAACCCGGCGGTTCAAAGTGGGTCTGCTCGATTTGTACGTTCCGGTTCCGTTTTTCGGCATTAAACCTATCGGCACCGCCTCGCTCAAAGGGTTAACCACGGACGATGAGCGGGCCTTGCTCTATACCATCATAAGCGAAAGTTATATTCACCTGCGTCGTTACGAACAGGCGATTGATTTTTATCAGCAAAAAATGGAAATTTATGAACAATACAAGGATAAATCTCCCAAGGCGGCTTTTCTGAATCATCTGGCGCGCCTCTATTTTTTAAAGGGCGATTATGAGACCGCTTTTCAATATTACCTGCAATCCCTGGGTATCTGTGAAGAATATGATCTGATCTATGCCTATTGTATCAACAGCCTTAATCTGGCTGAATTGATGGCGGATCGCCTGGTATGGGAAAAATTCAATACTGCAGAGCAAAAACAAACCTTTTCGCGGTTTCGCGCCCTCACACTGGAACATCTACAAACCGCGTTAGAACTAAGCGAAAATGAATTCTATGTTTTGAATGAGTACAGCCGGCTTTTGCTGGCGAAAGGGCAGTTTTATCTGTTGCCTCTTTTTTATAAAAATTCAAATGCGGAGATGACGCTTTCAGACTTGACAGGGGCTGCTGAAGCAAATCAATATTTGAATCAAACGCTTGAAATTTCACTAAGATATGGCTATACCCGGCAGGAGAGCGTTGCTCATCTGTTGTTGGGTATGCTGGCGCAAAAACTGGGAGACCTGTCCGGAGCGGCATCTCATCTGCAACGGGTGAGATGGCTTTCATTCAACCAGAGTTATTTTGATTTGGTTTGGCAGAGTGATATTCTATTGGGAGACATTACAAAGCATCTCGACAGGGCTGCCCGGCAAAAATTGACTCTCAAGGTTCCATTGTATTACTATAACGAGGCGATAAACATCATCGAAAAACTCAGGCCTAATAAAATCGGCATTCACACATTAGAGTATCGCAAAATTTATCAGGAACCCTATTGGAGAATGATATCATTTCAAAATGAGCGCAAACACCATCACAGGGCTTTGCTTTACGCCGAGCAGCTTCGTCTGGGCATGTTTTCAGTTCTGTCGGAAAACGGATATATCCATTTTGAAGATCTGAGATCAGCAGCGACGAATGATATGTATCGGGAATTGATAAAGGATAACAACCGGCTGCAACTGGAAATGATTCGGATCGTCAATCGATCTCAGGTTTCGCAAAAGGATTTAGTGGAAATCAGGCGCGAAATCAGTATGTTAAAAGAAAAAATAGAGGAAATTCAAATTTTGGTCAAAGAACAGGACCCGCAACTCTATCGCCTCTATGATAATGATCCGGTTGGATTGGATGATATCCAGGCGTTGCTGAATGATGATCATGTTATTTTTTATTTTCAGCGAGTTGCTGATTCTCTTGCTTGTTATACGATTTATTCTTCGAATATTTCACTGCACGTGGTTGCGCTTTCGGATCAGATGATCCGATTGATGGATAACCCCGCCCTTTATTCAGAGCCGGGCGTGGCTGATCGTCTCGATTTGCAGATTTTTGACTCCTTTTTCGACTTGAAAACCAGTCTGGAAAAAGTTATCGTTGTTCCCGACATCAGTACACTGACCTGGCCATGGCTGCCCCTTCTTCGCAAGCAAGGGGTCGATTGCCCTGTTTCTTTCGGTTCGAGTCTCAAGAGCATCTATCTCTCGCATCTCAACAAAAAGGACAAAAACAAGACGGTTTATTTTGCCGGCTCTGAAACGATAAAAGCCTCCATACCTGAAGACACGGACGTTATCCAACCCGTTTCCAACACCCGCTCCAACAGTTTTTATAATCAGTTGTCCCAGCTCGGCCGCGCCGGCATTATCCATTTACAGGTCCAGAGTTTATGGAACGAGCTCGATCCCTGGTTTAGCCGACTGGGATTTGCCGTCAGGAGATCCCATGCTGCTGTTTTTCGTCCTGCTGATCTGTTTAATCAAGCCCTTGTTGCTGGTTTGGTTTTTTTACAGGTTGAACAGCCTGCCACACTTTTTTCCCACCCATGGTCTGTTATGATGTGGGAACAAGCATTCATAAGATGCGGCAGCCGTGCCGTTCTCTTTACCACGCAAAATCCGGGACAGGATCAAAGGGTTTATAGAGAGGTTTACAAGCGACTTGACGATCTGCCTGCAAATGAGGATTATAAAGACATACTGCAGGCATTCCCGGAAACTGACAGGGATTCCGAATTTTATTTCTATGGTTTTTAAGACGTCCCGGAAGCCGGTTTTTTCGCCAGTGAAATCAAGAGTAGTCATGGGCGTCTGATTGCCCGTAACATCAGATGAATGAAT
>CAZSOP010000064.1:0-12481 GCA_964608385.1 uncultured Cytophagia bacterium | reverse complement strand
TGTGGGATAAAATTCTGGTCAGCGAACACTTTAACCCCAGCCTGGTGCGCAACTGCGATTTTTGGGGAATGGTCCGGCTCGGTGACCTTACCCCCGCCTTTTTGGAATTTCATCAATTGCGACTGCCGGTGGGGTTATATAACTGCAGCATCATATCCTGCGATATCGGCGACAATGTCGCCATGCGTAACGTCCATCATCTTTCACACTATATTATCGGCAATCATGTCATTCTCTTCAACATTCAGGAAATGCTCACGGTCAATCAAGGAAAATTCGGTAACGGCATTGTAAAAAAAGGCGAGTCCGAAGAGGTAAGAATCTGGCTGGAAATCGCCAACGAAAACGGCGGCCGCAGCGTTTTACCCTTTGAAGGCATGCTCCCGGCGGATGCCGCCCTCTGGGCACGCTTTCGCGACAATGAAGACCTGCTGCACGCGCTTAAAACCATGACCGATGCAAGAGGCGATACCAGAAGAGGGTATTATGGCACCGTAGGCGACAATTCTGTGATCAAAAACAGCCGCATTATTAAAGATGTCATGATCGGCGCGCATTGTTACATCAAGGGTGCAAACAAACTGAAAAACCTGACCATCCAATCCAGCGCCGAGGAACCGTCCCAGGTCGGCGAGGGGGTTGAACTGGTCAACGGCATCATTGGGTTCAACAATCGTATTTTCTACGGCGTCAAAGCCGTGCGATTCGTCACCTGTCGCAATGTCCAGCTAAAATACGGCGCCCGTTTGATCAATTCGTTTCTCGGACCCAACTCTACGGTATCCTGTTGTGAAATTCTCAACAATCTTGTTTACGGTTTCCACGAACAACATCACAACAATTCCTTCCTGATTGCCGCAACGATCGAAGGTCAATCCAACATTGCCGCCGGAGCCACCATTGGTTCGAATCATAACTCGCGTGCCAATGACGGAGAAATCATTGCCAAACGCGGTTTTTGGCCCGGCCTGGAATCGAATTTCAAGCACAACTGCAACTTCGCTTCTTTTACTCTGATCGCAAAAGGAAGTTATCAAAAAGAGATGTACATTCCATTGCCCTTCTCGCTGGTCGCCACCACGGATAAGGCCAATACCATACAGGTCCTGCCGGCTTATTGGTTCAAACACAATATGTATGCTCTGGAGCGAAACGCATGGAAATTCGACAAACGCGACAAACGCCACCACAAAGAACAACCCATTGAGACGGATTATCTCGCCCCGGACACGGCAGAAGAAATACTCGGCGCCATGCAGCTTTTAGAGGATAAAATATCCGGACATCTGGGACACCCTGTAGAAAAAACAGACCTGCTGGAAAACCTGCCCGTGCAGAGCACAAGCTCTCTTGAAATAACGGAATTCGTTAAAAAGGGTATCGTAGTGGTCAGAAAACCGCTTCAGGCCTATCGATTATACCACCTGATGCTCGATTATTACGGTTGCAAGCAACTCTATAACGCCCTGGTGGCTGTTTTGCGGCAACAATCCGGGGCCGGAGCGCTCGAGGAGCTGAAAAGACGATTTAAATCCCAGCCACAGGAATGGTTTAATCTGGAGCTCTATCAAATGGCAGAACCCACAGCAGCGCTGGGAATTTATCTCGCAAAATGCGGCTCGGAAACACCGGCCCCGTCCATAAAAGCGCGTAACACCCTGAATCGTTACCAACTGACCGCCGTAAAAGGGTGCTGTTTTATTCAGATCAACAACTCGAGCGGCGATACCACAATGCAAAAACCGATGATCGCCCTGATGAACCACCTGTTAGATCAGATCGAACCGGCCAAAGACCTTGCACTCCTGGAGGCTATTGCTTCAAAACACCTTGTTCCCGGTTCCATACGCCTGATTCGCGGACCCTATGCTTTGCAGCCAATCTATACCTTCGGAGAGGGAGATATCCTGCAGCTTGAAGGTATTTATTATGGCATTGTCGCTGATTATCAATCCCATTATTCAGACTTTAGCCAAATCACCATACCCTATGGTAAAGAGGATAAAGCCGCGTCGGTTTTAAAAAACCTGAAAGCAAACCTGGATGCCTATCTCAACATCATAAACACATGGCCGGACGGGTTCGCTTTCAAGGATTACCGTCAGCGTTATGGGACTGCTCAGCGAATCGCAGATACACTCGTGCTCAGAATTGATTTGACGGCTTTACCGTCTCATTTTAAACCAGAATAGCAAAAACAACCTCGAAAGGAAGAAATGATGTTATCCTCTGCGTTCACTGTATGTTTGTTCACTTTTATTCTTCTCTCTTGTGCGATCATCACGGCCCAGCCAAAGGGCTTTATTTACGATGAAGCTCAAGTGCCGGACTATACACTTCCCGATCCGCTGGTTTCCCCGAAGGGAAAAAAAATCACGGAACCCTTGACCTGGATCAAGCATCAGCGCCCCTATATTCTGCACTTGTTCAGAGAACATGTTTACGGAAAAACACCATCTACCCTGCCTCGTGTTGATTATAAACTTTTGGAAGAAGAAAACAAAGCCCTCGATGGCTTGGCGACCCGTAAACAGATCGCCATACATTTTAGAACAGACAAGCACCATCTTACGGCGCTGTTGTTGATGTACCTTCCCAACCGGCAACCGGCGCCTCATCCTGTTTTTGTCGGGCTTAACTTTTACGGCAATCAGAGCATACAGCCCGATCCCGCAATACAACTCAGCGACAGCTGGGTCAGAAACAATTCTGAATACGGTATTACAGCCAACCGGATCACGCCTTCCTCCCGCGGTGTTCGCCAATCGCGCTGGCCGGTTGAGGAAATCATCAACCGCGGTTATGCCCTGGCGACGATGTATTACGGCGATATTGATCCCGATTATGACGATGGTTTTCAAAACGGCATTCACTCATTCTATTATTCACAAACTCACACCCGTCCCGATAGCAATGAATGGGGATCTATCTCTGCCTGGGCCTGGGGGTTAAGCCGAATTATGGATTATCTGATCACAGATTCCGCTATCGATTCCGGCCGCGTTGCGGTGATGGGTCATTCCCGTCTCGGCAAAACGGCGCTTTGGGCGGGTGCGCGGGATGAACGCTTTGCTCTGGTGATCTCCAACAATTCCGGCTGTGGCGGTGCTGCGCTCAGCCGCAGGCGTTTCGGCGAAACGGTAAAGCGTATCAACAGCCGTTTTCCGCACTGGTTTTGTGACCGCTTTAACCGCTACAACGATAAGGAAGAAAACCTGCCGGTCGATCAGCACATGCTTGTCGCCTTGGTCGCTCCCCGTCCCGTTTACATTGCCAGCGCAGAAAAAGATCTGTGGGCTGACCCCCGGGGAGAGTTTTTAGCCGCGCTTCACGCTGAGCCGGTTTACAAACTGCTGGGAAACGATGGACTCGCCACCGACAGCATGCCCCCGTTGAAACAACCCATTGTGAGCACGATCGGCTATCATATTCGCCCCGGAAAACACGACGTGACCGCATATGACTGGACCTGTTTTATGGATTTTGCAGATATACATTTTTATCTCAACCCCCATATAGAGGAAGAACAATTATGAGATACCGAATATGGCGCTGCATTACCGGCCCGGATACGGTTTTTATATCGTCATCGCAAGCCAATCAAAATAAAAAGGATACTTTTTCTACCGAATGACCCACAGACCCGAATAGCGGAAAAAACCATTGATTAATTCCGGTGAAATTTATATTGTTTATGGATTTCTTATTGAAAAATTGTCTCCTGGGTTCAAGTTGCCGCACACATATTAAGGGCGAATAGGGCAAACGTATTTATGGCTACGCTTGAAAAAATATTCAATCTGGTTCTGGGGCACCCGCTCCCGTTTACCATTCTGCTCATCTTTCTCTGGTACCTTATGACCGATGACAGAAAAAAGCTGGTCGTTCAGATTCGCTTTCTTATGTTACTTGTGATTTATGCCGCTTTGCTCTATTCTTATCCCCAATTAACCGCCAGGCTGCACACTGTTTTAGTCGCCCTTGGACTACGTGAATGGCTGTATCATTCTGCGGATAAATCCTACCAGTGGTTCAACGGAATGATAGCCATGCTTTCCGCCGCCATCGCTGCCGCCGTGGCTCTGTACATCACCTTTAAGGAACGTAAATTAAAAAGGCGCAGAAGACCCGACTATGAAATCAAAAAAACATGAACACGATTTCTCCTTCGCAGTGCAAATTCATTACCGATGTGTAACCACCGAATGGTAACCTATATATCGTGCTTTCCAAGGCAGATGTTCAGAAAATGGCAGTATTATCTTAAAACGTATATCCGGTAATTCGTTATGCACACTATCAAGCAAAAAAGGATCTATACCATGCGTACGCTTTTTCTTTTGCTTTATTTATCCGCAAATTTATATCCCTGTACCGATATCATCGTCGGCAAAAAGGCGTCTGCAGATGGATCGGTAATCACCTCACACACGGGTTGCGCCCGCGAGTGCCGCGTTCATGTCGTGCACGGACAAACGTTTACCCCCGGCACCAAAGCCCGGGTTTATTACGGTTTACAAGATGTCAATAAACCCCTGTATGAATACGGCGAGATCATCGGTTACATCCCGCAAGTGGAACGAACGTATACTTATTTTCACAGTGGTTATTCCCACATCAATGAACATCAGCTGGCCATCGGCGAAAGCACCATGAGCCAGCGCAAAGAGCTGCAGGTCGACCGGGAATCCGGTAAACAGATCATGACCATCGAACAGGCTATGGCTTTCGCTTTACAGCGCTGCAAAACGGCACGTCAGGCCATCCGGGAAATCACCGCATTGGTTGATAAATGGGGATTCCTTCCCTCCTGCGGCCCCGAGTCCGAGGCGCTCTGCGTTGCGGATCCAAATGAAGCCTGGGTTTTGGAGGTGTTCAGCGTCGGAAAAGAGTGGTCTCCGAAAAGCGGTGAGCCCGGCGCCATCTGGGCGGCACAGCGTCTGCCGGATGATCATGTCGCTATGATTCCAAACTGGAGTATTATTAAAGAAATAGACCCGGCAGATACAGCCAATTTCAGGGTTTCTGAAAACTATCAAGAGGTGGCCATAAAACATGGCTGGTACGATCCCGATTCCAAACAACCCTTTATCTGGCAGGAGGTCTATTCTCCCCTGCCCCGAGAATGGGCCCGGAGCCGCTTTTGGCTCTTTTTCAGCACCTTTGCTCCCTCTCTAAAAGAATGGCCAAACCGTCAGATCGAAAAACCTTTTGATCTTTATGATCCCTATCACCAGTATCTGGAGCCCCTCTCCTTTTACCCCTTTTCCGTTAAACCGGAGAAAAAATTGTCGGTGCAGGATGTCATTTCTTTTCAACGATCGGTATTCGAGGGCACCATCTACGATATGACCCGCGATGTTGACTGGTACATACCCGACAAAGAAGGCAAAATGACACTCAGTCCACTCGCCACCCCGTTCCCCACGCAACCCATGCGACAGCTTTTGGATATCAACTGGCGTCGAATGGTCTCCCGGGGAGGGTATGGCATGGTGGCCCAGTTGCGCGGCTGGTTGCCTGATCCCATCGGGGGCGTCTATTGGTTCTATCTCGACAACCAGTATGTCAGCACCTATGTACCGATTTACTGCGGTGTAGAGGAAATATCACCGCTCTACAAGACCTATAATCCCAATCAATTTCAGGAAGAATCAGCGCGCTGGGCTATCGATTTCGTCGACAATTTGCTCTATCTCAAATGGCAGCAAGCGATCAAAGACTTAAAGGCGCGGCGAAATCCGCTCGAAAATGGCTTTTTTGCCGAACAGGATTCGATCGACCGCCAGGCGCTCAAAATCTACCACCAAAACCCGGAAAAAGCCCGAGCCTTTCTGACCGATTATAGCCGCAAAACCATGCTTGAGACGATCAAAATGTATAAAGATCTGCGAAATACCCTGATCACAAAGTATACCAACAATAAACAGAGACTCTAATTGCACTTTTAAGGATCAGGAGCCAAGATCAGCTCTCGTATAACTTTTGAGGCAAAAACACGGCAATAGTAAATAGATTTGATTCTTCAGCGTTTCGTTGGTGATGCATCGAGCTTTCCGTCCAGTCCTATCGGAATTCCGATGACGGACTCGTCTACCGCCTTGGCCCACACCGGCTAACGGCGGCCCATTCATGGTGAATCGTCAGTTATGACCGACGCCGAAAACACTGCTTCTTTCCACGCATTCCGCTGCTACCGGCACAAACTTTCGAACCGGGAAAACGCGTTGCCCTCGCCATAATTATTATCCATCGTTTAATTAGACAATTTTAACAAAGCTTCCTTACATAAAATCGTCCCAATATTAATCATATATGCCAAAAAACAGGCCAAAAACCAGGAAATTTTGTCTCTTTTCACCTTTTTTTGATAATTAAACTTGTGTTATTCGATCAATTGTCTTATTATAGTAATGCAATCAATAGAGCATTTCCTCCCCCGAATCACTGGATTGTCATGTTGACGAAAACACCATAGGATAATATTTACAGTGAATCGGGCCGGCGACCAGCCGGCCGGGATCAGCATGGGGGAAGAGAAAAAGCTATCCAAAGCAACACTCATAGTCACATCAACGTACCGACATCCGGTCACGGCTTGCGCAAGCACCAGGCAGTAAGAGATTGCTACTTTGGGGACGCTCGGAAGAGGTTTCCGCTTTATGATGACCTAAAACCAAAGGAGGTTCGGCATGGATTTTGAGGGATATTGTGTAAAATGTCGCGAGAAAAAAATGGTTACCAATGCTACTGTCAAAGAAACCGCGAATGGCCGAAAAATGGCACAGGGGGAATGTCCCAAATGCGGTACCAAAGTAACCCGTTTCTTACCCAAATCTTAGGTCAAATAATACCACAAAATTGAGGGCAATCCCTCATAGCTGGTATATTATCTTTGATCCCTGCGAATTCAATCTAAACAGTGGTAAAAAATCGCAGGTCGGCAGTTTGTCCGGCCTGTGATTTTTTTTTGGGATCTTTGCACCCCAATTGATGTGTACCATGCAGGCCGGCAACGCTTCTAACTACTCGCTATGATTACATTATGGCGGTAAGAAAAATTTCGCAAATGCGAATAGAGGATTTTCGCGACCAGCTAAATGAGGAGAGTTTAGTTGATGAAAAAGCGTTGTTTTTTTATTCGGTCCCGGTGCTTTTTAAGGTCGATATCATTTATGGTCTTTTGTGATAACTCCAGAGCCCATCTGTATTCTTCGGGATTGGTCTCATCAAAATAGAGGTAATAGCTCTTATAGTCGCTTGCCTCGACGTGCCCGTCGTCGAGTATCAGGTATGCCATTGATCCATCCCTTCTTTCCCTTTACAGGAGATAAGATACACTCTCTATGTTAAGGGAATATAAAATTAATGTAAAGATTGATAAAAACGATGTTCAAAATTCCCTCCTCCCTGACCATTTCAAATTGAGACATCCTTCCTTGCTGATTTGACATCTTCTTGACTGCTCATATATATACACGCCAACTTTACCTTACGCAGAAAATTTTACCCCGAACAGATCCAGTATCATAAAAAAATGATTGCATCCGGTCAAGAAAGTTATAAAATTTATTAAAATCATTTATCATGTCCACCTACATTGTAATTAGAAACTAAAGAGGTTGATTGCCATAGAAAAGGTTAAATGTAAAGATTCAAAAAAAATAGCGAACCATAAAAAAAAGTTGCAATGTTGAGGTTTATATGTATTTGAAAAGAATAACCCACCTGTTACTATCGATTCTTTTATTCATAGCGGTCCCTCCCCCGGCACGGTTGCAAGTCTTTTCATTCTGCTCTTTAGCCTCAGCTGTACAACCGTCACCAAAGAGGGGGGCGAACGTTCATAGACGGCAAGGTGACTTTAGTGTCGGATAAACATCCAAGCAACAACAGGCTTGAATCATTCAATCAAAACAACATCGATCAAATAGAGATGGGAATGTCATCGAATGAAATGAAGAGCTATTCGGGCCCCCGGATATGTCGTTTACCACCCAATTCGGCGGTAACACCGACATGCCCTGGCAGGGGCTGGTTTACCGCTATCAAACCGTTCCCAATCCGCTCTATGAAAAGCTCAACGTCTTTAAGAGCAATACGTTCATTTTTGCTGAAAAGAAAGGCAAACACCTTCTCGAGAAGGCGGATATCCAATTTGTTCAATCACAATAATGCGGTTGAACAACCGTTGTGGCACCGGATTCACGTCACTCTCTTAACGCCGTTTCGAGCAGTTGTTTCTGTTCGGCAATAATACTCCTGCCGCGGTCTTTGGCGTAGAACCGACGTATCTTTTGATGCACGCTTGCCTTGTCGATTTCGCCGGTTTCAATTTTGGGCCGGTGCAGCTCATAAATGCCTTGAGCCTCCTCTGGCCTGGGTCCCCAGTTTCCAAGTTCCCTGAAATCGCTGTCGAAAAAAATAATTTTCGGAATCGCGCGACCGCCCCGGGTCAAATATTGATCCATGATATCCAGATTAGCATCCCGCTGTAAAATACGCATATGAACATGCGCTTTATCCTCGATCCATTTCTTAACAACAGGAATAATGGCAATCGAGTCCCCGCACCACACCTCTGTCAGTACTGCGATATTCAAGCCGTCAAAACGGTCGAGAAAAGCTTTATCGTCCTCGCTGACAACCGCGCGTTGATAATGATGCTGGTAAAGAACGTAATGATCATGGGAAGGAGGTAAAAATTCATCATAGGTCTCTGCCTTTTTTAAGCGTTTGTCATTTAACATCTCTTCGTGCTCCTCTGATTTTTGCTATCTCTAACGTCGGCGGGAACCGACGGTTCCGCATTTTTAGGTTTGTTCTCTGGTAAAATATTAATATAATGAAACACCATGAGCGGCACTCCTGAATCAAGCTCTGCAATGATATAATAAAAATGAACTCAACAATCAACAAAAAACCTGATTTATTCTATAATCTAAATATTTTATCTGTCCAAGAGGTCAAAAAATGATCGAAAAACAGTTTACGCCCAACTATCAACACATCGTCAATGCTGCGAAAAATATCCCGGCAGAACGGCTGCCGCTGTACGAACATATTGTCGATGATAAAATCATGGAAAAGATTTTAAACCGTTCCTTCTCAGACCTCATTTTTGGAGATAAAGCGGACAAAAAAACCTATATGCAATCTCAAATCAACTTTTTTCGCAAAATGGGCTATGATACTGTATCCTTCGAAGGCTGCATAACCAATGTCATACAGCAGGGAGAAGCTCTCTCCGGCCGCAAACCCGGGGTCATACAAAACCGGGAGGATTTTGAACGCTATCCATTCGAAGAAATAGCGAATAAATACTTTGCCCTCTACGGTGAGCATTTTAAACTGTTGGCAGAATTGCTACCCGACGGCATGAAAGCAATCGGCGGTCCCGGAAACGGCGTCTTTGAAATCGCTCAGGATTTTGTCGGCTATAAAAATCTGTGTCTGCTTTCGATTGACGATCCGGAATTGTATGCCGACCTCTTTAACCGCATCGGCGATTTAATGCTCGAAATTTGGCAAACTTTTCTGAAAAAACATCATCACGCCTATTGCGTTTGCCGCTTTGGCGATGACCTCGGCTTTAAAACATCAACCCTTCTCAAACCCGACGATATTGTTAACCATATTATCCCCCAGTATAAAAAAATCATCGACCTTGTTCACGCTTATCACAAACCCTTCTTGCTGCATTCCTGCGGTAATATTTTTTCCGTCATGGATGAAATGATCGACATTGCCGGCATTGACGCCAAGCATTCCAATGAAGAACAGATCGCGCCCTTTTCAGTCTGGTTGCAAAAATACGGCCATCGTATCGGAAATTTCGGCGGCGTCGATGTCGACATCCTCTGCCAGAACGACGAAAAAGCAATCCGCGACTATGTGCTCGATATTATCAAAGAGGCAAAAAACCACAAAGGCTTTGCCCTGGGATCGGGCAACTCTATTCCGGCCTATGTTCCTGTCCAGGGATATCTGACCATGACAGAAACCGTTAGATCCTGCCGCCTGTTATAATCTTTGCCATATTTGGAGTATCAACCCTCCGTTGACATTCACAAAAAATTCGCATTATTTTTTATCGTCTTAGACATGGCCTAAAATAGGCGGTAAAAAAAATTGTCAAAAGTTAATAACAACCTGTCACAAAGATAATACATTCTGAACCGGGAGGCGATTATGGTCAATAAATATGCTTTTATTATCCTGATTATCTGTTTGGGGGTGACTTTTTCAAGCCATGCAGAGCAATCTTATTGGGACAGTGCACGGCTTATACCGGAACCACCGGCTGTAAAACCGCATTTATTTAAAAACGGTACTCCAAACCGGTATGAATCTCAAATTTCTCATAATAAAGCGATGCATAGGGCGATTCATTGGAATACCAGGCCGTGCGCAATACGGCGCTTGTCCTGCTGCTCAGGTCGCGTGAAATATCGATGATAAAAAAATTATTCTCTTCATCTTCCCGATCCAGGTCCAGAGGCAGGTAGGGAAATACATTATCCAGATATCGTTTTTGCTGCAAAGCAACGATCAATCGTAGTAAAAAATCCGAAAAAGTCCTTGCCGCGAGCAAGGTGAAGCCGTGCCGGCTATAAGCCACGCCGTCGCTGTTGGACTGATACCGTTCATACTGATAAAGAGCATTGATCAAAACACCGGCGGCATACCAGTCCGCTTCGACGCCCACAACGCTCTCGACATCCTTCTGTCGGCTCTGCTTTTTCTGCCAGTCGTCCTCCTGAATATTATATTCATAGGCCGCCCGCTGCATAAAGATAGGATTGTGCATCAGCCGCAGCGCAACGTTTAAATTCGATTTGATGGTTTTTTGCAGCCGCAGCGTGTTTTCCTGTTTTCTGTGGTCGTATATGTCAGTAAAGCGGTAATCAAGGATTTTCAGCCGGCTGCAAACCTCGAGGTCAAATCCCCGGCCGAGAGGCAGAAGGGCATATGGAGCTATCCCACCGTTGATATAGTCGTGTTTTTTGCCCAAAAAACGCTTGTAACGCAAGCCGCCTTTTATACCGATGCGAATTAAAGTTGAATTAAAAAAAGCATCGAGTCTCACTTGATGGATCGTCTTGTTTTCATCTGCGATCTGCTGATAAAACTGTCCGCCCCCATCATAAGCACAGGAAAAATTCCAGCGATGGTTGTCGCTTGCATAGAGTCCCTTTGTATTCAGCATCAGGCGCAAGGATGGGGCGGCCCGGGGATGATGTAAGGACTCTTGCACATTGTTGTCATACACCATACCGCTCTGCAGGCGATGTATAAACCGCCAGCGGGACTCCCCTGCCCCATCCTGAGCCAAAAGCAAAAGCGTGAGACAGGCTAGAAACAGGCGTTGCCCGTTTGCAAATGAGATATTCATCTATTGCGGTTTTTCGTCAATCGATTGTCGTAATGTTTCAGCTTGCTCTGCGTACTGATCGGCAACCCGACGCAAACTATCCGAGATGGCAAGATACTTCTTTTCTTCTCCTTCCAGCAAGCTGATATACTGATCCACCTGATAGATGGAAAGCGTACCGGTATTAACCGTTAAAACCCGTTCAAACTCAAGACGCGAGGGTACCCTATCATTCTCTTTCCCCCCTGCAACCGGAGCATTAACATACTCTCTTTGCTGGTCAAGACCATCATCAGCGAAAACCGCATCGGAAGAGGAAAACGCATAGGGCTCATCGCTCTGATCAAAAAGGCGAACATCCTCCACCAGATCAGCCATGCGCCGCCGCAGCTTTGTCTCTTTTTGAACTCTGGACATCTTTTCCTGCAACAGGGCAGCCCGTTGTTTGAGCTTTTCCGACTGGTCGAGATAATAGGTGCGCTTTGCTTCGATCTCTTCAGGCGTGTCGCTCTCCTCGACCGTCAGGCGATCCGTAGCCGGTATATCCGCAACTGCCGGAATGTTCTCCCTCTCGAGAACAAACCGCTTTTGCCGCAGCTCCTGTATCCGCTGCAGCAGTTTTTCTCTGGATGAACCGTTTTTGCTTTGCACCAGCAAAAGCAGGGAATCGATCCGGTATGAATACATTCCGATCAGTTCGGTGCCGAGTTGATACCGTTCATCTTTCAGCTGCTTACTCTTTGTCGCATTTTGCTCTATGGTTTCCGATAACTTTTGAGATTTTTTGAGCAGACTTTCCAGCCTCACTCTTTCAAAATAACCGATCTCCTGCTGTTGCTTCAACTCGTTTATAACGACAGCAAGGGAATCGGCCCGATGTCGTAAGCGGGAATTCAATGCCTGCAACTGCGTTAGTTCAGCCTGGATCGCATCATATGTTTTGTCCAGGTCTAAAGCATCGCTGTGGTTTGATTGCAATGCAACCGCAAAGGATGCAAAAAGCAACATTAAAATATATAAAAGGGTAATACGCGTCATTTTCGGTTACTCGTTCGCTTATTCATCAAATTCCGGAACATAAACCGTTCCCATAAACAGCAAAGAACC
>CAZSOP010000063.1:11160-12703 GCA_964608385.1 uncultured Cytophagia bacterium | reverse complement strand
TCAGAGCTCTGAGGCCGATGAACCGGTCATTCCCGGATTGAAAATAAGGTATGCCAAAACGCTTCATGCGCATCATAAAAGTTTTATCTGGCGGGTGCTGGCATTTGTCATATTTATGTTTTCATCGATGTTCAAGGGAATCGGTGTGAAAAATGTCAATGTGGTCATGGGCACTACCCCGCCGATTTTTCAGGCTGTTTCTGCCTGGTGTGTGGCGTTTTTGAAACGCAAACCATTCATATTAGAAGTACGGGATCTGTGGCCGGAATTTGCCATCGATATGGGAGTGTTAACACAACCATTGCTGATCAAGGCCTCGCGATGGCTGGAACATTTTTTGTATCGTCAGGCCGATCATATCATTGTCAATTCACCGGCATATCGGGATTATTTGGTCGAGAAAAAAGTTGCAGCAGATAAAATAAATTTTATTCCCAATGGTGTCGATTCAAGTATGTTTACAAAAAACCAATCGACTGGTATGTGGCGGAATAAATGGCATCTTGAGGAAAAATTTATCATCGTGTACACCGGAGCTCTGGGCCTGGCCAATCATATCGAAACCATCGTCGAGGCTGCTGAACATCTCTTGTCTGCTGCAGATCTGCATTTTCTGTTGATTGGGGATGGCAAAGAGCGTAGACGTCTGGAACAGGTTGTTCAACAGAAAAATCTGACCAATGTCACGCTTACGGGTGCTGTTTCCAAAAGTGATATCCCTGATATTCTCGCTGAATGCGATGCGGGTGTGGCCACGTTGAAAAATATCCCCCTGTTTCGAACCACTTATCCCAACAAAGTGTTCGATTATATGGCTGCCGGATTACCGGTGTTGTTGGCGATTGATGGGGTGATCCGGCAGGTGGTGGAGCAGGCTGAGGGAGGCTTGTTTTCCGTCCCTGGTGATGCAACCGCCCTGGCATTGAATGCTCGTTATTTTTATGAACACCCCGAGACTGCAAAAGAAATGGGGCAGCGTGCCAGAACGTATGTCGCACAGCATTTTGATCGCCGGGAGCAGGCAAAGGATTTTTATCGACTCGTCGAGAAACCGGCCGGCTAAGGATGTCCTCACGCGAAGACGCAAAGGCGCAAAGAAAAAACAAAATTTTACTTGGCGGCTTGGAAACTTTGCGTGACGCTTGATTTGTAATGGAGAAATGTACGCGAATTTAATTAAAAGAATGCTCGATATTCTTGTCTCTTTTGTGTCGAGTGTCGTGTTGTTACCCGTTGTTGTCCTGATATCGATCTTGATTCGAGTCAAAATGGGATCACCTGTTTTGTTCAAGCAAGAGCGACCGGGTTTGAATGGAACTCCTTTCACGCTTTTCAAGTTTCGCACGATGCAGAATAAATATGACAAAACAGGTGATCTTTTGTCCGATGCCAAGCGTTTGACATCCTTTGGTCGTATCCTCCGCAAAACCAGCCTTGACGAACTCCCAGAACTTTGGAATGTACTCAAAGGCGATATGAGTTTGGTGGGACCCAGGCCTTTGTTGATGCAATATCTCGAACGATATACTAACGAACAGGCACG
>CAZSOP010000063.1:0-11150 GCA_964608385.1 uncultured Cytophagia bacterium | reverse complement strand
ACTGGAGTTCAGACGTGTGCTCTTCCGATCGCACGCCGGCACGAGGTGCGACCCGGAATTACCGGACTGGCCCAGATCAGCGGCCGTAACGATATCTCCTGGGAAAAGCGATTCGAGCTCGATGTCTGGTATGTGGATCATCTGTCATTTTGGCTCGATGTCAAGATTCTGGCATTGACATTGATCAAGGTGTTCAAGGCGGAAGGAATCTCGCAGAGGGGGCAGGCGACGAGGGAGGAATTTCGGAGAGAGCTACAGCAGGACACAAAAATCCTCACGCCAGGCTGCAAAGGCACAAAGGGAAAAAGTCGGTGAACCGTGATCGGAAAATAACCCGAGTTTTGAGATTGAGTTACTGATTTTGTTGTGATAAGCCGAAAGATGGATTCTGGAGAACTGGCCTGTTGAATGCTGAAAAACAGAAATCAGATTTTATCATTGCTGCAGGCCTTGCCTCAGGACAATACCATTTCACACGATGAGCTCTTAATCTTGATCGAACGGTATCAATTGACGGGTAAAGGGTTCCTCGTTCCAACGCTCCGCGTTGGAACGAGATAAATCCCTGTACAATTGTCACTGATCATTTAAAAGCCTGGCATATTTATCAGGGGCCGGAATGAAAATGTCTGGGAAAAAAACATCGAGAGGTTATTCTGGATAAAGGCGAAAGCCTTTTAAAGCAGGGCCGGAATCCAGGCAATTAATTTGATCTATCGCAAAGGGCGAAAAATTTTGAGGGCTTGAGTTTGATAATGCATGGCTTGTTTAGTCCATTTACAGCACACAAATTTTATGTTCCTGGTATTATTACCAGTTTGGCTCTTTTAATTGCTTTATTTTTCTGTGAGAGGCCAAATAGTCCTTATACTATACCCAGCGAAGGCAAACCCTGGCGCCTCAGCAACGGTTATAAATTTGCCCCGGTCACAGCACTGGCATTTGATAGTCATAACCGGCCCTACATGTTGAATGATGATAATCCCGATCTGTTTGGCGTGGTGCGTACGATCAGCGCCAAGGGGTACTGGAATCACTTTTCCTTTCTCTCGGTTCTTCAGGATTCATTTCCTCAACTCGTGCTTTCTACAGAACGTAATTTCATAGCCTTGAGCACAATTGCCTTTGATGATCACGATCATCTCTATGCTATTATTTGGATCCATAAAAAACCGGGTACGAAAAAACGTCCGGTGTTGCTCTATTCCAGAGATTATTGTCATTCTTTTCAGGTCTATGATCTGCCTGACAATATATGGCGGGCAGCACTGGAATTGCGCACAGGCGCAAATTATTTATTCCATCCGCCGGCGATCGGAGTTTTGCAATTCCTTAAAAAGGGTCCGGCCAGGTTTACTTCGTATAACCGTTTGAGTGTTTTTCTGCCAAAACGGACAAAAAACGGCCTGAATCTCGGTGCAGCAATCGATATTACCGACAACTGTTTTCAATGGTCCAATCATACCGGTGGCAATTCCTTTGCGGTTTCAGCTCATGATGAGGTATTTGTTACGTTTGGCGAGCTCGATACAACCGGCCGAAATGGCAATCCGATATATGTCGCCGGCATCACAAAGTCCCGGCATGCGGTCACTGCCAAAAAACAGATCGCCACGGCCTGGCCGGATGTGGCGGATGGCCATTCCACACCGGTGATCACCATGGATTATGAGGGGACCTTGCACGTCATTGCCGGCGCACATAATTCGCCTTTTTATTATACCCGTTCTTTCACGCCCTTGAATATTGACGACTGGCAGGTGCCGGTCGCCATGCACCATGGCCAGACCTATGCCACTCTGGTCTGTGACTCTCAAAATACATTGCATTCAGTGTTTCGCATCCATCCGCGGTTGTGGGGTCAGTCTCTTGAATATGGCCGCTTTGCGTGGCAGCAACCAGAGGTTCTGGTCAATCCGCCGGAGGGTCATCAGGGCTATACCAATTATCGTCACCGTCTGTTCATCGATCGCGATGATGCGTTGTACTGTACGTTTACCTTTTACGAGACCGAAACCAGGGAACAGGGCGAGTATCCGACGCTATTGATCATGTCCACCGATGGCGGTGAAACCTGGAAAAAAGCCTCGAGAAGACGATTTTACAAGCGGTTTTTCTAGGACGTGCGGCTCGAATCGAAAATAGTGTGGTTTGCAGGCGGGTTCTCGAGTTGTATTTTCTTGATGTTGCTGTTTGCCGGGATTTATTTTCTAAATGTTGATCAATATTTAATGGTTTCCGATACCCCTCGACCGGCCGATGGAATTCTGGTTCTGGGAGGAGGATCCGAGTACCGTGTGTTAAAGGCAATAGATCTGTTCAAAGCCGGCTATGCCGATACGGTCATTTTTAGCGGCGGACTCGCCCGCATGCCCGGCGGGGCGCTGGAATCGTCTGCGATCGGGGCTCAGCGCCTGGCACTAAAGTACGGATTGCCCGATTCGTGTACCGTTGTCGCCGACAGCTCGACCAGCACTATCGATGAAGCTGAGCGGCTGGTGCCCTTTTTTCGGGAAAAAAAGTGGCAAACGGTTATTCTCGTCACCACCCATACCCACAGCCGCCGCGCCAAAAACACCTTTGAAAAGTACAGCCAAGGAATCGAATTCATTTCCGTGTCCTGCGATCATCCCGAATATAACCTGGCGACGTGGTGGCAGACGGAAAAGGGATTGATGGCAGTGTTTAGCGAGACGGTCAAGATGCCGTATTATTGGCTGCGGTATGGGATTTCACCGATCTAGTCTTTATATAAGACTAGATGCCGATTTAACTGTATATGCGTTTTGATTTACAGGAGAAATAATTGAAGAATATCCCGATAATCGTCCTTGTCCAGCAGTATTATTGTTTGAATTTTATGAAAATAATCCTTATCACATTGTTGTTGGAATATGTAAAGAGCATTTAAGAATTATTACCGTTTATCGTCCAGAGGGTAAAAAGTGGACTGATTATAAAGCAAGAAAGAAATAAAAATGAAACCTGATCAATGCAGTTTTTGCAAGGGAAAATTGTTTTTGGTAAAACTGACTTTATTGCAAAGGGTGGTAATGAAATCGTTGCTGTAAAAAATGTACCTGCCTGGATTTGTGATAACTGTAATGAATCGTATTTTACACCCGAGGTTTCTGGAAAAATTGATAAAACAATGAAAAAATTTCACAACGGCAAATTTTACGCTCATCCTATTGCAGCTGGTGAACTGGAATTTGATTCTGATCTTTGAAAGAGATAGAAACCAGCGGTCAGAGAGCAAAAGTCAGAGAACGGCTGTTAACTTGACAGGGTTTGGCTGTGCGATCAACCGGTTTGGCCAGACCGCCGGCACATCAAAACGTGCAAAACGTTAGCCCCCTCCAGGGGGCGGCGGGATTTGGCCTCGGGCGTTAGAACGTGATATGGAAATACTATATTTTGATAAATAAGAAATTTTTCGTATCATCATAATTATGCAAAGGCATTACAAAATCCGCCGGATGAAATGTTCTATATATGCTATAGAGCGGTGTCATGATAACCCGTAGTGCTATGGAATACAAGTTAATCGATGCAAAAAAAAGAAATTGAAAAAATCAGGCCGATTTTATGGGATTATCGAATCGATCCGATCGAGTTTTATCATATTGCCAAAGGCGAGCGCAAAGCTATTGGATTTCTCAATCAGGAACGAGCCTTGATACGAATTCTGGATTATATGGACTGGTATGATATTCTGACATTATTTGGCATTGATTTTTTAAGAAAGAACTTAACCCCTGACCTTGTCGGCAAGTTGCGTTTTGCAAAACAACGAGAAAAATATGAAATCATTCGTAAAATTTTACTTGGAGAGCCTTTATCCTTTCCAGAATGGTGTGATGAAACTCGTCAACGAGCTGGAAACACCGTTTTATCTGACCGGTGGTACCGCACTGAGCCGTCACTATTTTAATCATCGCTATTCCGATGACCTGGATCTTTTTGTCAATCAAAATGATCAGTACGATAAATGGATACAGCGGCTTTTCGAACACCTTGAAGACAGGCGCCACCGGCTGGATTTTTCTATTGTTCATGAAAAAACGATTAAAGGTGAACATTATACCTTGCTTTTTCTGAAAAAACAGGACATGTTTCTAAAGCTGGAATTCGTCAATGATGTTGCGCCTCATTTTGGTGATTTTGAAAATAATTCCGTGCTGGGACGAATCGATAGCTGGCAAAATATTTTGACCAACAAGCTAACGGCTTTGGGACGCCTCGAAATCAAAGACTTTGCAGATGTTTGGATTATCGCCAAACATTATGCATTTTGTTGGCCTTCCATGTTCACAAAGGCCAAGCAAAAAGACGCAGGGCTTGATCAGCTCCTTGTTTACGAATTATTCAAATCCATTCCTCCGGATGCCCTTGATCTTGTTAAATGGAGTTTACAGATTGACAAAAATCAGTTTCTGAAGGATATGACTGTTTTGGCAGATGATTTTATTCTGGGGAAGGACAATTCATTGATTATATGATATAGCAACCGGCAAGCAGAGGACAGTGGTCAGAGCACAAGAAATAACCACAGCGATACTCGGAGAAAAAACGATTTGCTGGATGTCGATATGGACTGGTTATAGCGATGCGACGCGGAGCGTTGGAATGAGATAAATTAATTGTATTGATCCGTTGAATGCATAAGAAAAGGCCAATTTCAATCAGCCTCGGGTTTGATCATGTATGAAATAGCAATTCTTATTGCAGTATTTTATAAAATGGTTTTTTATTGACGCAATTTATGTTAATTCAGTCATCATGATGACTCTTTTTTGATTTATTAGATCGATATTATAAAAATATGAAATCATTCGTAAAATTTTACTTGGAGAACTTTTTATGATCATATATAATCCAATAAAAACCCAAAATGAACTGAAACAATTGGAGACACTTTTATGCCGAAAACGAATGATAGCATCGAGGATATTTCCATGGCGAATACCAAAAAGGAGATGCTGGCAGCGTATCAGGAGCTGGTAGAAAAGCTTGAACAGCAGCGCCGGCAGGAACAAAAACCCGAAGCTGCCATAAAAGAGCGCGATGAGCAAAAGGCGATCAAAAAAGCGGACGAGCTTTCGGCTGCCGGGGTTACGCAAAGCATCGGTGCGCTCAGAGGGCAGGTCAATACCCTGATCGGGTCGTTATCCGACAAGCTCGATGATGAGTTGCAGCGCTATAACCAGATACAGGAGGCGGTTAAGGCACAGCAACAGGAGCTGGATGAAATTTACGAGATTCAAAAGCAGGCCTCCAGCCTTGCTGCTTTGATCGAAGCGCAGCGGCAGCGGCGCCAGGAGTTTGAATCCGAGATGCAGGAAAAAAAGAGCGCCCTGCAGCAGGAGATCGATAACACCCGGCAAGCCTGGGAAACGGAAAAGAAAAAACACGACGCTGAAATTAAAGAGCGCGATGCCATGGAGGCCAAAGAACGGCAACGACAAAAGGAAGAATTCGAGTACCAATTCAATCGCGAAAAGCAACAGGCTCGCGATGCGTTTGAAGACGAAAAAGCCAAACAGGAACGCGAATTGAGCCTTAAAAAAGAGACCGTTGAAAAAGACCTGGCCGAACGGCAAAAAGTCGTGGCTGAACGCGAAAACGCCATCGACGAGCTGGAAAAACGCATTCAAATTCTGGAAACCGAGAAAAAAACGGCGGTGGACGAAGCGGTCAAGGAGCTCAGCGCCCGTCTGAACGCTGAATTCAAGGCGCGGGAAGAGCTGATGAAACAGGAATTCGCCGGCGAAAAAAATGTGCTCAACACCCGTATTCAGTCTCTGGACCAAACGGTCAAGGAACAGCGTGCGCAACTGGAGAGCCTGAGCAAACAACTGGACAAAGCCGCGGAAAAAGTACAGGATATCGCCGTGCGCGCCATCGAAGGCTCTTCGCATTCCAAAGTGGTGGACGACTTGCAACAATGGCTGCGCGAAAACAGGCGTCCGCCTGCCGCAGCAGAGGAAAAGGGGAAGGGGAGTTGAGAGAGAAGGGGGCTTTGGGGGGATAACCACCCAATTCTACACGGAAAATCAGCAGTCAACGGTTGGCAAAATCGAACACACTTGCAAATATTCTTTGCATTAAATTGCCAAAAATGAAAAGTTGTTGCAATGAAATTAAAAGAGTTGGTGGAAATTGTGGGGGAATTGCCGGTTTTTGAGACCGGATTGTTGCTGGCGGGTTCGGAACGTCCGCAGCATGTCATACGGTAATTGAGCCGTTGGGTGGCGGGTGGCCAGGTGATTCAATTGCGGCGGGGGCTCTACGCTTGCTCGCCCCTTGCGAAATATCAATCCTCATCCTTTTGTGATTGCCAATCATCTTGAACCGGGGAGTTATGTTAGCTGCGAGTCTGTGCTGGCTTATCGGGGTTTGATTCCCGAATACATGCCGGTTACAAAAAGTGTGGGGGTGGTACGTTCGGGTCGCAGAAAGACGCTCGCAGGCAGTTTTGAGCTCCATCATTTAAAACCAGATTGTGTGTTTGGATATCAAAAAGAAAAAGTAGCTCATGGCCAATCGGCCTTTGTCGCCACTTTTGGTAAACGACAGAAGACAGAGGCCAGAGGTCAGAGGGCAGAGAACAGGTGTTAAATTGACAGGGTTTAGCTGTGCGATCAGCCGGCTTGCCCGGATTGCCAGGACATCAAAAAGCGCAAAGCGTTAGCCCCCGCCAGGGGGCGGCAGGATCCAGCCTCGGGCGTGAGCCCGTGGTGCGGGAAGAAATCAAAAAGCCCCCGCAGGGGGCGACAGCCTGAGCGACCCAAAAAGGCTATTCCTCATTCCAACGCGGAGCGTCGAAACGAGAAAACGATTAAAGGTGAACATTATACCTTGCTTTTTCTGAAAAAACGGCACATGTTTTTTAAGCTGGAATTTGTCAATGATGTTGCGCCTCATTTTGGTGATTTTGAAAATATTTCCGTGCTGGGACGAATCACTGATTATATGATATAGTGACCGGCAAGCAGAGGACAGCGGTCAGAGCACAAGAAATAACCACAGAGATACTCGGAGAAAAAAAAAGAGAAAAAAATGGTACGAGTGGTTTGGGAACATAAAACGGTACTTTTAGGAGTTTCTTGTTAAGGTCAATAAAACCAATAAAATGAGATTTTTTAACGGCAATCTGTTTGAAGCGATAGAAAGAATCCAGGTCGCTCTTTTTAAAATGATTTTTCTCTCTGTTCTCTCTCTTTCTCTGCTATAATTTTCTTGTCTTTCTCTGTGGTTCTCTGTGTTACTCTGTGGTGAGGGCTTTTTTTGGAAACCCTTGTTCACCGCAGAGGACCCGGAGGGACACAGAGAATTTTAGTCATTAGGATGACTCTATTTTGATTTTTTATACTCGATATCTCAAAACTAAAATTATAACAGCCCTCAAGCCAGGAAAGACTGTACTTTTTTTGGCTAATTGTAAATTCAATTGACAATCAGCCAAAAAATGATTATATTGCCATATGTATATTCCTCGCGATGCTGAAAAAAGTTTAAAATTACTATGCTCCGGATTTCCGGTGGTGGCGGTTACCGGGCCGCGTCAATCCGGCAAGTCTACGTTGGTCAGATATGTTTTTTCGGATAAAGCATATGTATCCCTCGAAGATCTGGAAATGCGCTCTTTTGCGACGGAAGATCCAAAAGGTTTTTTAGCAATGTATCCAAACGGAGCGATTCTGGACGAGGTACAACGCGTCCCTGCTCTTTTTTCCTATCTGCAAGGACTTGTTGATAACAAAAAAGAGATGGGAATGTTTATACTCACCGGTTCACAGCAATTTGGTTTATTGTCGGAAATAAGCCAATCGCTTGCCGGCAGAGTGGCTTTTATAAAGCTATTGCCTTTTTCTATTTCAGAGCTTGGGCCGGTCAGTTGCCGCAAGATTTTAAAGATGTTCTTTATCAAGGATTTTATCCGCCGATTTATGATCGAAACTTGTCGCCATCGGTTTGGCTGGAAAATTATGTGCGGACGTATGTAGAGCGCGATGTTCGTCAGATGATCCAGGTACAGGACTTGTCTGTTTTTCAAAAGTTTGTTAAAATGTGTGCCGCCCGCATTGGGCAGTTGCTTAACCTCTCGTCTCTTGGCAACGATTGCGGCATTAGCCATAATACCGCAAGCGCCTGGATTTCCATTCTTCAGGCCAGTTATGTGATTACGTTGCTCGAACCGCACCACGAGAATTTTAATAAAAGAGTGGTCAAGGCGCCAAAGCTTTATTTTTATGATCCCGGTTTGGCTGCCTGGTTGCTGGGTATTCAAAACCCGGAACAGCTTGCCATTCATTCGCATCGCGGAGCACTTTTCGAATCCATGGTTATCGGCGAGGTGATCAAAACAGGCTATAACCGTGGCCGTGACGCGCGGATTGCATTTTGGCGCGACCGTAGCGGAAATGAACTCGACCTTGTTCTGGATGGCGGCAAGCGCCTCGTGCCGGTGGAAATCAAATCATCCAAAACCATTAATACCGACTATTTTCAAATCCTTTCAAAATGGTCCAAATGGGCCGGCAAACGCGCCGGTACTCCTCACCTGATATACGGTGGTGATCAGGAGCAAAATCGCAGTGCCGTACAGGTATTGCCCTGGTTTAAGACAAAAAAAATTGTCCCTGCAGCTGGATGATTTTTGCTGTTTGGCTCGCACAAAGCCTCAAATACACAGAGAAGGACTGTATTTCAATTTCCAGCAAAGAAGGTAAAAGGAACAGCGCAAAAGGCTGCTCGTTAACCGTGATTGTATTGATCCAATATGTGCATGAGCAAAGGTAAACTAAAATCAGCCTAGGGTTTGATCGTTTTTGGCTAATTGTAAATTCAATTGACAATCAGCAAGTTTTACACTTTTAATCCTTATGAATAAACCGACCAGAATTATAATCATCGGCGCAGGCGGTCATGGGCAGGTGGTGGCGGATGTCCTGCTGAAGCAGAATCACGTCGGCGAGAATATAACCATTCCGGCTTTTTTGGATAAAGATAGCCGATTGACGGGCAAGCACTTTATCGGGATTCCGGTTGCCGGCAATGAAGAAGAGCTGGCCACTATCCCCCACGATGGCCTGGTGCCGGGCATCGGCGACAACCGCATTCGGCGGCAGGCCTGTATCCGCTTGCGTCAAAACGGCGAGTCTTTTTATACGGCCGTTCATCCACGCGCCGTGGTCGGCGCTGAGGTGGATATCGGCGACGGTTGCGTGATCTGTGCCAATGTTGTGATCAATACCGGCTCCCGCATCGGCGAACAGGTCATCCTCAACACCGCCTGTTCGATCGATCACCACAACCGCATCGGCGATTTTGCCCATATCGCTCCCGGGGCGCATCTGGGTGGCGATGTGACGGTGGGAGAGGGCACTCTGGTCGGTCTCGGCGCCTCGGTGCTGCCGCAGCGCCACATCGGCAAATGGGCCGTTATCGGTGCCGGCGCGGTGGTTGTCAAGGATATCCCCGATTACGCCGTGGCGGTCGGCAATCCGGCCAAAATAATTAAAGTAAACGAATAAAATCTATTCATCTCATGAATACATTTTATTCATGTCAAGAATAGAATGAACGAATATGCTCCGATTTGTATTGACATTTTGGCCTCACGCCGAGACGCCGAGGCGCCAAGAAAAAATGAGATTTTTTCATATCCGCCGGAAGTATTAATTCCCTGGCGCCTTTGCGTTTTTGCGTGAGATTATCAAGGCCTCACGCAAAGTTGCCGGGCCACAAAGATAAACGCTCAGGGTTGAGTTGGTGTCCAAACGCCGAAACCGCCGAGAACGCTGAGGGACGCAGAGAAAAAATTAAAAAATTGGGCTCGGTTTTTTTTGTGTATTTAATTGTTACTATGCATGAATACCACAGTGTTGCTGTACCTCAATACAATGTAGAAACCGGCATTGCCCATATTTTGTCGGTCAGTTGTTTTATATCGTTGCCGGTGTAAAAAAGCAAGCCCGTTTGACAGGTTGGATGATTTTCCATAAAGATTTGCAGGCTTTTGATGTCGTTATAACCGGCACTGGATTTTGATTTAATCTCTAAAGGGATAAAGAGGTTTCCCCGTTGAATAACGGCATCGACTTCTTCGCCGCTTCTTAACCGCCAGTAATAGAGATCCGCTCTGGGGGTCAGCAATTGACAAAGGGGTCGAATTTGGTTCAACACCCAGGTCTCCCATAATCCGCCCCATTCACGGACGGACTGTATAGCTATTGGCGTGAAATGTCCCTGAATATGCGCAGCCATACCGCTGTCAAACCAGTGTATTTTGGGTGTTTTCATCACACGAAGACTGCGGTTGTTTAGAAATGCCGGCAGCGTATAGATCCATTCGCTTGTTTCAAGCAAATTTAAATATCGGTGCGCTGTTGGCTGTGACAAGCCGGCATCACGCGCCACCTGGCTTTGATTGATCAATTGTGCGTTGCGCAGAGCTGCCAGTCTCATCAGGCGACGAAAGTCAGGCAAAGAATCGATCATCGATAACTGTCTCAAATCCCGTTCCAGATAAGATTCCAGATATCCCTCCCTCCAGCGCGTCAGGGAATCGGATGTGGTGCGTTTAATACGTATCGGCATTCCTCCATGCCACACCTGATTTGCAGGAATAGGCTGGATTTTATCATCAGGGGGCTGAAGCTGTCCGCTCTGCAACAGGTTCAGGAACCAGGCCGGGGGTGGATTTTTATGCAGTTCTGCCAGAGTCATGGGAGCCATGTGCAAAAATTGAGCCCGCCCGGCAAGCGAGTCACTGATCTGCGCCATTAACATGAGATTGGCAGAACCGGACAGAATAAATCGCTTTTCCGGATTCTGATCCACCAGTCTTTTAACCGTGAGTAGGCTTTCCGGCGCGCGCTGGGCTTCATCGATGACGATTTGATCGGAGATACTCAGTATGCCTGTAGCATCCCGTCTCATCTGATCGAGGATATCCATGTCATCCAGATTAAAGAATGTATATTTTTCTCCCAGCTCGTGATAAAGCAATGTACTCTTGCCCACCTGACGCGGACCTGTCAGGACGATGATTGATGCTTCATCACGCATCTGGTCCAATTGCGCTGCGATCCATCTAGGCAAATATTTATTCATTATTCATCTCCGGACTAAAATTTATTCAT
>CAZSOP010000062.1:0-12852 GCA_964608385.1 uncultured Cytophagia bacterium | reverse complement strand
GATTGGTACCGAGCTCGGTGACCAGGATTTCATGTTCGGGTTCAAGGCCGAACAAGGTCAGGGGTACACCAATATGATTGTTATACGATTTTATATTTTTATGAACTGTAAAGTGCTGCGATAACACATGAGCGATCATTTCCTTTGCAGTGGTTTTACCGGAGCTGCCGGTGATCGCCACCACCGGAATATCGAATCCAAGCCGGTACTGCCGCGCCATCTCCTGTAATGCCAACAGTGTATCATCAACCACCAGGAAAGGCGTCCCGCTGTTAAAATTTTGTTTGTTGCTCTCATACCATGAACGATTGACCACCAGCGCTGTCACCTTGTCGGCAATATCTGCAGTCAAAAATCGATGCGCATCAAACCGCTCACCCCGCAGAGCAAAGAACAACGCATCCTTTACCATAACGCGCGTATCGGTACAAACCGAACTAAATTCAATTTCGGTTCTCTCCGGCTCACCCTTCCACTCGGACTGCAAAGCGGGATGAGAAAGTAAATCCCGTATTTTAAAAGATTTGATCTTCATTTCACGACTCAAAACATTGCCAGTTCATGCATGTTGATGCCTGATCTGCATTTTATGAGCACCGGATCCGACCGGCTGATTTCACTTCCGGGTTTTGGATCCTGAGCAAAGACCTTACCACTACCTTCCACGACGGCATGGATATCATGGGCTTTGAGTACGCTGATCGCACTTCTGACAGGTAATCCGCGCACATTGGGCATAATACCATCATTCTCCCTGACCGTAGAGAGCGTAACCGGATACTGCTGGTCATAATATTGATTGTATTTGGGAGATTGGGCGATGACGATGCTGCCGTTTCCGTGTATGGTAATGGGTAAATTCTCTGCTTTTGCAATATGTACCGCAATTTCCCGTTCAAGGCCGATAAAATTCGGAACGCGCTTTTTAACCGTCAATTTGTTAAAATCGAAATAATTCATGCCTTCATAATCGATAATTCGATTGGCAATGCGTCTGAATACCGGTGCAGCAACATCACCGCCATAATAGCTCTTTCTGGGATGATTGATGGCGATGAACATACATACCTTAGGGTCTGCTTTGGGAAAAAAGCCCCCAAAACTGGCAACATGTTTATCTGCATGATAACCGGCACCGGATTCCTTGACCATGCGTGCCGTACCGGTTTTACCGCAAATTCCGATACCGGTAATCGCCGCCTTCTTCCCCGTGCCTTTTTCAACGGCCTGACAAAGAAGCTCCTTCATAATTTCGACCGTTTCCTCGTGTAAAACCCGGCGGATCACCTTGGGCTTTTTACTCTCCCACAAAATCTGATCGTCCTTTCTCACCTGCCGGATTATGGTCGGCCTGGTTAAAAGGCCGTCATTGGCAATAACGGCGAACATATTGCACATTTGCAGTGCAGTCACTGCAATTTCATGCCCATATGAGATCGCTGCAGGGGTAAAACCGGACCATTTATCGATGGTCTTAAGGGTTCCCTCGATCTCACCGTGAAGCTCGACACCGGTCTTCATACCAAAACCGAAATCTCGGGCATATTTGTAAAGAACATTTTTTTCCGCTTGCAGAGCGGTTTTGGCCATACCGATATTTGAAGATTTTACAAAAACATCCCGCAACGTGAGATCGCCATAAGGGGCGGTATCATGCAGGGTTTCATTCATTAAATGATAGCGGCCATGCTCGCAGTAAACCACATCATCGACCGATTTTATATGTTCATTTAAAATACCACTCAGAATCACGGTTTTAAAGGTGGATCCCGGTTCAAACTGATCGGTAATGACACGGTTTCGCCAAGTGGAGGGATGAAAATTCGTCGCATCGTTGGGATTAAAGTTGGGTTCATTGGCCATCGCCAGAATCTGGCCGGTTTTTGGATTCATAATGATAATGTTGCCACTGTTGGCATTATTTTCTACAATAGCGCGGTGCAACTCTTTTTCGGCAATATCCTGATAAAAATAATCAATGGTCAGGACCAGGTCACTACCATCCTTTGCCGGTTCAATAGGGTATTCGGGTCTTTCGAACGGATCGATATTTCCGGAAGCGGTTCTCTGTAATATCGCCCGCCCGGGTTTTCCGCCCAAAATGGATTCGCACGACAGCTCCAGGCCGCTCAATCCCTTGCCCTCAACACCGATAAATCCGATCAGCTGCGAGGCCAGCCGCCCCTGAGGATATTCCCGGTTCTGCTCCTGAAAAAGATCGATTCCATTTAATTTGAGCTCTGCAATTTTTTTGCCGATCTGATAATCGACCTGGCGCTTGATAAATCGAAAGCCCTCACCTTTATGCAAAATCTTGAGAATTTCATTTTCAGAACTGCCGAGCAAACCGGAGAGCGCAGCGGCATGAGATCTTTTATCGGGAATAAGATTAGGATAGGCAGCAACAGAAACCGTAGGCACGTTCAGAGCAAGAGGTTTCATATGGCGGTCGCGGATCAGACCCCGGCGAGGAAAAAGCTTGACCTGGTGCTTGTATTGCTGAGATGCCATCTCCTCAAAATCCTCCCGTTTTAAAATCTGAATATAAACGAGACGAGCTTCCAACACAATCAGAAACAACATCACAACCCAAAAACAGACTAGAAGCCGTTTTTGGCTTTTGTTTATCTCTTCTTTCATGCCTCGAACACCCTATCCCGTTCATTTGTTTGCAAAAACAAAACGCCACCGTTAAACACTCATTTTTTGTGATTCACCTCGAGGCTGATCTTTGGAGCCTTGGTTAAACCCAACCGCTTGCGTGCAATAGCAACGATGCGTTCCTCTCTTTTAAGCCACTCTACTTTTGCCCTCAGCAAAGCATTTTCGTTTTCCAGTGTTGTCAACTCTTGTTCCAGCCTGGCATTTTGACGATACATCTGATCAATATGCACGCTCTGCCAAACCTTGAGAAAGCAAAAACCTGCAAAAACAACAACCCCCCACACCCATATTTTTTCTGTTCTGCTTTTATTCATTTATAATTTCTCCGCAACCCGAAGCCTGGATGAACGGCTTTTCCGGTTTCGCTCGAGCTCTTCCGCCGATGGTGTGGATCCTCTGTCGATAATTTTGAGAATCGGTTTTTTGCCACAAACACAAACCGGAATCTCTCTGGAACAAATACAGGGGTCGGCACCGTTTTGAAAAAAATGCTTCACAATCCTGTCCTCGAGGCTATGATAACTAACCACGGCCAGACGCCCTCCGGGTCTGAGAACCTCAAACGACTTGTCCAGAAATACGCGCAAGTTCTGTAATTCATCATTCAAAAAAATTCTGATGGCCTGAAATATTCTGGCCAGACTTTTGACCGTATACTGTCGCACAACCCCCCTGACAATATCCGCCAAATCAGTGGTGGTCTCGATGTTGCGTTTCTGTCGCGCCAGAACAATTGCGCGTGCGATTCGGCGACTGGCCCGTTCTTCACCATAATCGAAAAAAATCTGCCGCAGCTTGTCTTCGCTATACGTGTTAACCACCTGCGCTGCGGTGATCTCATTACCGGAATCCATGCGCATCGAAAGCGGACCGCTTTCGGAGAAGGTAAAACCTTTTTGAGGATCAGAGAGTTGCAGAGTCGACACCCCGAGGTCAGCGGCGACAGCATCAACGCGATCAAATCCGAATTGTTGAGCAATGAAATCGATATTGCGAAAATTTTCCCGCACCGCCTGAAATCGCTCACCAAACCTGCAAAGACGCCGGCCGGCCCGCTCTATCGCATCCGCATCCAGATCCAAACCGATAACCCGGCCATCATTTGGCATACGCTGTAAAAAATTGAGACTGTAGCTTCCATCTCCCAGCGTTGCATCTATTGCAGAGTGCGCCTGATTAATTTTTAAAGAACAACAAACCTGTTCTACCATTACCGGAATATGAAAAGAAAGCGAATTCTGATTCTGCCTATTCATCAGAGTCTTCACTCATACGGTACAGATCCCGACTGCCCATAAAATCCTGAACCGCCTGCTCGGAATCCTCCTCTTCATTTTCATAGATATCAGGATTCCAAATCTCAATAATATTACCCGAGCCGACAATAATGACCTCTTTACAATCTTCCAGCTTGGCAAATTGAACAAGATCGGCAGGAATAATAATTCTGCCCTGTTTGTCAAAAACAGCCTCGCTGGCCCGCCCCAGAAATTGCCGGCGCAATTTTCGCTTGTTTTTTTCATCGATATTGATTTTCTTAAGAGTATCACAAAAATACTTCCACTCGTCGGCATGATATCCGGTGATACACGTATCAATACCGCGGGTGATATATATCTTGTCCCGCTGTGACTCGGGAAACGCATTGCGAATTTTTGCAGGAATTGCAACGCGCCCGTTGGGATCAAGAGAATTTTTATAATTTCCGTATAATCCGGCCATATTAAAAAATGCCTAAAGTCACCAAATTCTACCATGATTCACCGCTCTTCACCTTAAAATAGCATATGGGTACCAAAAAGTCAAGTAAAAATTCATTCTAAGTGAATATTTTACAGCGGATAACTATATTTAGTAGTCCATAAAAAAAAGCGTCTATATACATTCATTTTATGAAAAAAGCAAATTACTTTTCATTTCTCTTCCTCTATCTGCACCGCTATCGCTGGACTTTATTCTGTGGAATTGTTTTTATTATATTTACAACTGGCTTCCAACTCTTCTCGCCCTGGATTCTAAAATCAGCGATCAACTTTATTGAATTCAATCAGGAAAAATCCCTCGATTTTATCTATGAATGGCTCCATTCACTTTTGCCCGCTGCAAATTCAGTTTCTCTGTTGATCGCTTATGCACTTTTGCTCGTTCTGGTTAGCTCGTTACAGGGGATTTTTCGTTATCTTATGCGCAACACCCTGATCGGGGTATCGCGAAAAATCGAATATGATATCCGCAATGATTATTTTGCACATCTACAGAGCCTGTCGCTCTCTTTCTATCAGGGACAAAAAACCGGCGATTTGATGGCGCGGGCCACCAATGATCTGGAAGCGGTGCGGTCCATGATGGGGCCCGGTATCATGCACCTCTTCTCTACAGTTGTGGTCTTCATTATCGCCCTGATGTTGATGTTTCAGATCGACTCGCATCTCGCATTGTGGGCACTGGTTCCCCTGCCGTTGATCGCCTTTATTGTAAACCGGCTGTTGAAAAAAATTCATCGGGCATTTAAAAAAATTCAGGAGCAATTTTCAACAGTCACCGCCAAAGTACAGGAAAACCTCTCCGGCATTCGCATCATTAAAGCCTATGTACAGGAAAAGCATGAAATCGATGCATTCAAATTGCAGAATCGGGAACTGGTCGATCGGAATCTTTCACTTGCCTTTATTCGTGCCAATTTGAGATCAGCCATTGAGATACTGGTTGGTATCGGCACCATTATTATTTTGTGGCAGGGTGGTAAACGGGTTATAGAGGAACAGATGAACCTTGGCGAACTGGTGGCTTTTTTCGTCTATTTTAACATGCTTTCCTGGCCGATGATTGCCTTCGGATGGGTCCTGAATTTATGGCAGCAGGGCCTGGCGTCCACAAACCGAATTCTGCAGATATTCAATACCAAACCGGAAATCAGAGATACGCCCCTAACAGACTTTGGCATCCGTTCTCTTGGAGGAGAGATAGAGTTCAGGAATGTCAGTTTTGCCTATTCAGCCGAAAGCCCGATGGTTTTAAAAAATATAAATTTAAAAATTCCGGCCGGACAAACGCTCGCGATTGTCGGTCCGACCGGCTCGGGTAAAACCACCCTGGTCAATCTCATACCACGACTTTACGACTGCCAGAGCGGTGCCATTTTTATCGACAATCATGATATCAGAGGTATTCCTCTGAAGACCTTACGCTGCCATATCGGCTATACGCCACAGGAGACCTTTTTATTCAGCATGTCGATCAGGGAAAATATCGGTTTTGGATTGTGCATGGCCTCAATACCGGAAATCGAAAAAGCGACGGAAACGTCACAGATTCGCGCCGATCTGGATCAGTTTCCGGAAGGATTGGATACGATGGTCGGAGAACGCGGCATCACGTTGTCCGGCGGACAAAAACAGCGCACAGCCATTTCCCGTGCCGTGATTTGTGATCCGACCATTCTCATTTTGGACGATGCCTTGTCGGCTGTCGACACCCATACCGAAGAGGAAATTTTAAAACACTTGCGCGACCTCATGCAGCACAGAACCAGTATCATTGTGTCACACCGCATCTCCACCGTAAAGGATGCCGATAAAATCATCGTTCTCAGGCAGGGGGAAATTGTTGAGCGGGGAACGCACGACACCCTGATTGACCTGAAGGGATATTATCAACAGCTTTATGAAAGACAAATTCTGGAAGCTTCACTGGAAGAATTGTAGATGAATTATGAGGAAGAGGAAATACTGGGCAAAGCGTATGACAGCAAATTGATGAAACGGCTGTTGCGATTTTTAAAGCCCTATCAATTCAAGGTCATCCTGGCGATCCTGCTGCTGATGGGATCCGCTGCCGCAAATCTTATCGGTCCATATCTGGTCAAGGTGGCGATTGATCAGCATATATCCACAGGCAACCTATCTGGCCTCGAAAAACTCGTTCTGCTGTACCTTTCGATTCTAATTTTGAGTTTTCTTTTTACCTTTACCCATATCTATCTGACACAATGGATCGGCCAAAGAGTCATGTATGATATAAGAATGAAAATTTTTTCCCATTTGCAACATCTGCCCCTATCCTTTTTTGACAAAAATCCGGTAGGCCGCATTGTAACCCGCACCACAAATGATGTTGAAACCCTCAACACGATGTTATCCAGTGGTATTGTCAGCGTCTTTGGCGATATCTTTTTGCTGATTGGCATCATCGTTGTAATGATCAATCTGGATTGGCGGCTTGCCCTGGTCACGTTTACGGTATTGCCGTTACTTTTTTATGCCTCCCTGCTCTTTCGCATAAAGGTAAGGAGGACCTACAGAGACATCCGCACCCGTATCGCCAAAATAAACAGTTATTTGCAGGAAAACATCACCGGCATGTCGGTTGTACAGATTTTTGCCCGTGAAGCCCAAAACTTTAAACATTTCAAATCCCTGAATCACGGATATCTGGACGCGTACCTGAAAACAATACACTATTATGCTCTCTTTTTTCCGGCGGTCGAATTGATCAGCACCATTGCATTAGCGCTGATTCTCTGGTATGGCGGCATTCGCATTCTCTCGAATGCGGTAACCATCGGGGTTGTGGTCGCGTTCATTCAATATGCAGAACGATTTTTTCATCCTATTCGCGATCTGTCGGAAAAGTACAATATTCTGCAAAACGCCATGGCCTCCAGCGAGCGTATTTTCAAATTGCTCGACGAGCCGGAACAGACCATCGAGCCTCTGGAAAGACTCGAGCTTCCCGCTCTGAAAGGAGAGATCGAGTTTCGTAATGTCTGGTTTACCTATAATGGTAGAGATTATGTCTTAAAGGATACGTCGTTCAGAATAAGACCGGGAGAAAAAGTAGCGGTGGTCGGCTCAACCGGGGCGGGAAAAACGACGTTGATTAATTTATTGACGCGAATGTATGAACCCACGCGGGGAAAAATCCTGCTCGACGGAATCGATATCACCCGCCTGAATGTACATGCTCTGCGCAATCGCATCCGCATCGTGCTGCAAAATGTCTTTATTTTTTACGGTTCGGTACAGTACAATATGCGGTTGGGTAATGAGGATATTACCCAAAAAGAAATCGAACAAGCCTCAAAGAATGTCAACGCCCATGATTTCATCAGCAAGTTACCCCAAAAATACGACACCCTGCTCACAGAGGGCGGCAGTAATTTATCGGTGGGACAAAAACAGCTTTTATCTTTCGCGCGCGCCCTGGTGTGCAATCCGGAAATATTGGTTCTGGATGAAGCCACATCAAGCGTCGACACTTATACTGAACAACTAATTCAGGGCGCTATCAATAATCTCATGTCGGGTCGCACCTCGCTTATTATCGCCCACCGGTTATCGACGATTAAAAATGTCGACTGGATTCTGGTCATCCACAAAGGTAAAATCCGCGAAACCGGAACCCATGAAGAGCTAATTCAGAAAAAAGGCGTATACAGCCGTTTGTATCAACTACAGTATTCACTCAATGTTTGATCGCAAAAAACGAATCACGCTCTTTGCAATGCTTTAGACATGAAAATAAAATCATAGGCAACCATCATCGTCCCCGGTTCAGGCTATAGATTCGATTTCGGACGTCTCTTGCCAAACTCCAGCGCACAGGGTGCATTTTTGGTAACCAGTTGATCCAGCTTGTCACACCACAAGGCTACAAAAGTACGGCAACTGTTAGCGCCGTCGATGTGATCAACTCGGGGAAAAGCCGCATATTCGCAACTCAAATCACAAAATTTAATATTAGAGCGGGTAACGCCGGCATTATACTTGTCGGACATGGCATCTCTCCTGTTTGTTGCATATCATATGCAACAAGAATAGATTATAAATTAAAACAACTCGCCCTGAGCTTCTGTATCCACGGGCTGGCTGTTCTCCAGATATTCAATACGATTCTCCAACGCTTCAATGATCAGAATATGATCACCGGATAAAAGCCGTTCGCCCATCTCTTTTTCCAGATGATCAAGTGTATCATCAAAACTTGCAGCCATTTGCTTTAATTCTTGAATGTTGTTATACCTGGACCAATATGCCTGCCATTCTGTCAAATTTTTCCGAGCCACCAAAGCTCCTCCTTGTATTAATGGTTAATTAGGTAATTGATGTTTTACCATTTCCCGGCCGAAATGCTTCATCTCATAAAATCGCAATGCAATTACAAAACATTTTTTCCAAATGGAAAGGTCCCGTTTCCAGTCGCTATAAATTTGATCCAAAAGCCCTCCCCGGTCATACAAGTCATAAATATTATTGTTGATGCGTTTTTCATATTTGTTGATTTTACGCCAGATCGAAGGTTTCTCCGCCGCGATAAAGTCACAAAATTGCTTAAAGGTCACTCCGTAACGACGATAAAGCAAACCAAATTGTTCATCGATCTCCTCCAGCGCCACTTGAAAGAGCAAACAGGGATTAAGCTGCCGCACCATAGTGCTTTTGGTTCTAACCTGAGGTGTTGAAATAACCGTTTCAATCATGGAATCACCTTTTCCTCTTTTATTTGTTACACATTTGCATCATGATGACACTGCCGGTAAACACCGCAGCAAAACCAACAACGGTTAAAATCTTCGCAACAACCCTTTGACAATACCGACCACTCTGAAACTCGGATCATTGCGATCGATATAAATCGGTTGCATGGATTGATTGTCCGGCTGTAAGCGAATCTTATCCTTTTCCTTAAAAAATCGTTTAACCGTGGCCTCTTCCTCCAGCAGGGCAATAACGACATCACCATTCCGAACCTGAGATACAGGCTCGACAACCACAAGATCACCGGGCCGAATATCGGCATCGATCATACTGTGACCCGTGACCCGCAACAAAAAGGTATTGCGACCCGAAACCCAGTTGGCATCAATCAGTAAATCACCCTCTTTATCCTCTACGGCAAGCTCAGGCTCGCCTGCAATAACCCGCCCGACAATAGGCAACGATTTGACATTACGGCTTTCCGGCAGCTCCGCTACCAAACCCACCGCCCGCGACTTGCCACGCCCACTCTGAACCAAATGCCCTTTTGACTGCAAAATTTTTAACATCTTGTGAATGCCGGCCGTCGATGAATGGCCGAATTTTTCCGCCAACTCCCGCACCGTGGGCGGAAAGCCATACTCGTTTTGATGGCTCCGGATCGCATCCAACACCCTGGTCTGTTTGTCAGTCAATTTCTCCGGCATTTTATCTTTTTTTTATTAGTGAACAAATGTTTACTTGAACATACTAAAAAAATGTACATTTGTCAAGAAAAAAATTTTAAAATAGTGAATTCAACAAAAAAAAATAAACAAATGTTCACTTTACAGAGAACGTGTGAGTTAGGCGGCTTTCATTGCCACTGCGGTCGCGCACTAAAAGCAATAGCCGATGCGGGCCGCTCGACAATGGCTTCCGAACCCGATATTGCAAGGTTCGCTTTTCCGGATCATACTCCGATATCAAACGCTTACCATCCAACCACATCACCATATTGGATTCACCGCTGATGCCGGAAAGGTCATCGCTAAAAACAGCCTTAAAGGTGGGCGTATTATTCTGCAGGTGGTGTCCGTGACCGGGATATAAATATTTTATCTCAGGGGGGGTGGTATCGCGAAGCAAAGAAAATTCACCGAATGAGCCTATCCTTGCCCGAATCTGATTGTAATCCCTCAGTAAATGATTATCAACAAAATTCCAGCCGTTGTTGCGATTACGCCGATATATCGCCAAACGCTGCGGTAACGTATCGTTTGCCGAATAGGTCAGATAGAGCTCTACCCCCCTGTTCATCGGCACGTCCAGCGGCTGCAACGAGTAGATTTTGCCGACATGCTCATACTCATCCCTCTCCTCTATCGGCACGGATTCACTGCGAACGTACATGGTGCGAAAAAGAGAATTTGGATAAAACACAACTTTGCATAGATTGTCCTCGGTACGCAGCGATTCTTTTTTTCCGTATGGCACGGCTCTGAAATACAACCATTCTTTCTGGTATACCTGTTGACCGCTATTATCGAGGTAGCGCAATTCCAGTGGTGTCGGGCCGATGGTCTCTTTTTCCAAATCCCATACACCGTAAAAGTGACGGTCATCCCGGCGGACCAACGTAATATTTTGAGATAAACCATTTGCATACCAGCCGGTGACCTCAGGTACACCCGAAACGTCGTGCGAAGCGGTAAATTGTAAATGGGCAAAGGTATCATAGAATTCGGCGTCCAGGTTAAAAACGAGATCTTGGTGTAATGCCTGGGCAACAGATAAGGAATCATTATGGTTCAGGTTCATATCAGAGAGTCGCAAGGTCCCCGTCACCCTGCTCTGATTTTGCCAAAAATCACTAACCAGAATCTTAAAAGTATGATGTTCGCCGCTCAAGTGTTGTATGTTAAAATCCTGATCCCCGGGTGCCGCCGGTTCGGCATCTTTACCAAAAGAGACCACGCCATGATAAACTTGATCTCCGTTATAAAACGATAGCTCATTGCCGATATCGCGAAACAGCTTGTAAAAATATCCATACCCCAAACTGGCCAGGCGATAATCCCGGTCCAGTTTTGCCATACCATTGATGCTGTAGGAAAACTTGTCATAGCGGCTTGAAAAAACTTCCCTGTCATCGATAAAAAAGGAAATGATGTAGGCACTGAATTTGTTGTGTATGCCATCCATCTGATCATAGGCAGATACACCAAAGGCCAAGCGCCCTTTTACATCGATCGTATCGGCGATTTGATATTCTCCCGGTCTGATATATACCGTTTTTTCAACCAGCGGTCGCCAGTCATTTTCAACATGTGAATAGGCGTCTAACGGGGTGACGGAAATGCGACGGATAATCGGAGCGATGGTGTCTTTGACCTTATACCCCAGCAATAACGGGTTAAAGGGTTTGTTACCGCGATCCCGGACCTCAAAATGCAGGTGCGGATAGCCAATTCCGGTCTGGCCGCTATAACCGATAAGGTCGCCCTGTTCAACCACAAAGCGGTCGGCGGGAGGCCACAGCTGCACGGCATATTTACCCTCTTTTTG
This sequence comes from uncultured Cytophagia bacterium, assembly GCA_964608385.1. Classification (GTDB taxonomy): domain Bacteria; phylum Zhuqueibacterota; class Zhuqueibacteria; order Residuimicrobiales; family Oceaniaggregativiventaceae; genus Oceaniaggregativivens_A. The sequence continues at coordinate 1,165 of CAZSOP010000062.1, read as the reverse complement.
TTGTTGTTGCCAGACGTATTGTTCTATATCATCGTTAAATGCTTTCAAATGGCCATAAACGACAATTTCTCCCGTATCGAGAGTCAGATAAAGCGCCAGGCCATATCCATAGGGAGAAACACGAATACGTGAAATATGTCCCGAACGTATGGCAAACACGTTATAACCTTCCCGGCCCCAGGTTTTGATATCGATTCCGGCATGAAAACGGCCCGGACGGGATTCTGCAAAGGTGGATGTAAGGGCACGGCTGGCATCTGTTGGCCAGATATAGTCCTGAGCCGGCGTCAAGTTAAAAAGAGAAAAAAACAACCCGATTAAAAAAAATCTGCACAAACTGCTCTGCATCATAAAAGCGACCATTACCTTTCCGTTTTACCTGATTACGCTGTCGAGCACGGCTGCCAGTTTTGCGGTTTGATGGCGCCGGTTGTATAGCGAAAGATCAATTTTGTTTTCTAAATGCGATTCTTTGGATTTTTTTATGATAAACTCTATTGTTTCTGCTATTTTTTCCGTATCTCCATAGGTGACCCGGGTTGCTCCGGGTATCGCCGATAAGAGCTGTCTGATTTCAGCCACATCCGTAATGGCCAAAATATTCTTTCGCGCCCCGAGATATTCGTATGTTTTTCCCGGAATAAAACGATCCTTCTTGCGACCACGGGCAATCAAAACGAGCGCATCTGCATCCACCACATATTGAAGCGCCTGCCGGTGGCTCTTGTAGGGTATTACCTGAACCACCTGATCCAGTCCGAATTGCCGAACTAAATCGCGAAAATTTCCCAGCGCATCATAACCGATAAATTGAAACAAAAAATTTGTTTTCAAATCGGGTTTCCGTTTGAGCAGGAGCTGGATGGCCTCAAGCAGAGGTCCGGGATGACTAAATTGGGTAACAGAGCCGCAATGACAAAACACAAATTGTCGCTTTGCTCTGCGGTTCGCTTTCGGAAAATCATCGGGGTCAAAACCATTGGAAATATAGTAAAATTTTTCCTTATTATCCAATAAAAGTTGATCGATAATGCCCGGTGTTACCCCGACAATGGCATCCGCCCGTTTAACGACGCTGCGCTGAAACTTTTGATTCATATAGCGGTGAAGCCACGTCGGCTCATGAACCACCACACCACCCGCCCAGCTGTCTCGGAAATCTGCA
>CAZSOP010000061.1:0-12876 GCA_964608385.1 uncultured Cytophagia bacterium | reverse complement strand
CCATCGTTCGATGTTTTCCAGTGTCAAAAAACCGGCGCTGATTCCATCGACAATATCGTTTATGGAATAGGCGGTGTCATCCGCCCAATCCATGATTTGGCACTCGATGCTGCGAAATGTGTCGCGATTTTTGTCTTCCGGAAAAACCCTGTCGGAAAAAATAAAATCGAGATAACCCTTTTGATCATCGTATAAAAAATGATTGGAGGGGTTGACGAGGGTTGAAAATAACGATTTATATTTCATGATACCATCTAAAAAAGCTCGCGTCGGATTCATCCCCTTTCGATTGACGGTATCACTGTAGATGATTTCACTGATAATGCGCAGTGTTTGTGCGTTGCCTTCAAAACCGCCAAACGCGTTCATAAGACCGTGGAGACTCTTCTCGCCCGCATGCCCAAAAGGCGGATGACCTAAATCATGTGAGAGACAGACCGCTTCGACGAGATCCGTGTCGATATAAAAATCGACATCGAGAAAGTCGCTCTCGTGCTGTAAATAGTGGCAAATCGATCTGCCGATCTGGGCCACCTCAAGGGAATGGGTCAGCCGGGTTCGATAAAAATCATATTCCCCTGATATGAATACCTGAGTTTTCGCCTGCAGACGTCTAAAGGCCGAAGTATAAATAATCCTGTCCCGATCCTTCTGAAAAGGTGTACGAATTTCATCAAGCCGCTGACGTTCGAGGCAGGCGAAATCAAAATCAATGTAAAAATCATTCATCGTCAAAACGCAAAAGAGACACCAATGTTCACTTGAATTAAATCCGTTGTCGATTTATAGACTTGCCAGTTAATGTTATTATTCTCATCAACCCAGCGGGAACCCTTTTTAAGATACTCCGCTTCATTCCCCCGAATATATTGGACACCGGCGTCAACAAAGACGGCTGCAAGGGTTGTATTCTTCTTCTTATCAACTTCATGCCAGAGGCGGATAACGACACCGCCGCCGGCGCCATAACTGAACGCCATATCGGACTGATTGGTAGAACTGGCTATGCGGTTATCGTGATCGTCATCGATCCAGTTTTCACTCTCAATATCAGTGGTGGTGGAGAAATAATTAAATCCCAGTAAACCATCCAAATAGGGCCGGACAGAACCCACGGGAGATTGCACCCGCATCATCAGATGACCCAAAAGAATACTGTAATTGGTATTCACATCCACGGTCACATCCGGAATCGTACTGCTAAACGCTTCTTTACGTGCTTCATGTCCATAAATTAAAAAGCCGACCTGACCACCCAGCCAAAAGGGCGTCCGGGGCAGGTTATAGGCAAAATGCCCCTTCAAGCCGTAACCATTATTATCAATGTTATCTCTGAAATCATTCTGCGGAACACCCACTGCAAAAGAAGCACCGAATTGAAAACGGGGTTGCGCAGATGCCAGACTTGCAAAAAAAAGTACGATAATAACACAGGCATAGTTTTTCATCTATCGGTTTCTCCTGTTGTGAGACATGCTGTTGAGGGTGCAAAATAATCAAATATTGGCAAAGTTTCAAGTGCTGCTTTAGAGTTTCTCCAGCAACTGATTCAACTGATTGACATGAGTTTCTTCTTCTTCAATGGTCAAATCGACGTATTGAACCTCGCCTTCATCAATATGCCGGCGTAATTCTCGCAGCAATTTCAGGGTGGCATATTCGGTTTTTAACGCCAACTGAAGTGCTTCGATATCAGAAACATTTTTGGCGGTTTCTTCAGCATGCTCGGGATCATTAAAAATCCGGTTGCCTTTCAGGGCATCGATATAGGCAGTAAATTCACCGGGATACTGCTCTTCCGATTCCCTGTGCTCAACACGGCCAAGGAGGTCTTGAAAACGCTTTTCATGCATTCTTTCCTGTTTGGCAATATCTTCTGCGGTTGATTTTACAAGCTTGTTCTTGCTTTTTTCCGCCAGAGCCGTATAAAAAGCAGCACCATTGCGTTCTTCTTCTACATTGATCTCCAATATTTCGCTTGCGAGGAATAAATTAGCCATTTTTAGACTCCTTTTTTTATAAACGAGTTAACATATGCGCGGTAACAATTCGCCGAGCGGCATATCAATCAGGCGGTTGCCTCCGATTCGGGTATTTAAAACCACCTGGCCATCACCGGCTCTTACGCTACCTATTCTCGCTGCATGCGTACCCAGAGGTTGTGATCCAAGTATCTGTAAAAGCCGTTCACAATCGTCCGGAGCTACAAAAAACAGCGCCTTACCTTCATTGGCAATGGAGAAAGGATCCAATCCCAATAACTGGCAAACAGATTCAACTGTATCTGAAATTGGGATATGACTTTCGTCGATATACATATCCACGCCCCGTACCCGCGCTATCTCATTTAAAGTCGAAGCCAATCCTCCGCGTGTTGGATCCCTCATGGCATGGATTTTTACATCTGCATCCAGCACCTTGCGAATCAAAGACGATAACGGATTTACATCCGATTCGATATCGGTTATAAGTCCAAAATCTTCCCTGGCCAGCAATACCGCCAGTCCATGGTCGCCGATATTGCCGTTGATGATGATCTCGTCTCCGGGTTCGACGTATTTTGCTCCCAGTTTCAAATTTTCCGGCAGCGAGCCGATACCGGCAGTATTGATGAACAGTTTATCCGCTGATTTTTTAGAAACCACCTTTGTGTCGCCGGCGACGATTTTTACGCCGCTCTGTTTCGACGTTTCAGCCATAGACCGGACAATGGTGTCCAAAACAGATATTTCCAATCCTTCTTCCAAAATAAAACCAGCGGTAAGGTACAATGGTTTTGCTCCCCGAACTGCCAGGTCATTGATGGTACCGGAGACAGCGAGCTTACCTATATCCCCGCCGGGAAACTGCAACGGGTCTACAACATAGGAATCGGTTGTAAAAGCAATATTTCCCTTCCACCCTTCTAAAACAGCACTATCTTCGAGATCGCTCAAATAAGAATTGCGAAAGTGAGGAATAAAAACTTTATCCAGCAGATCATGACTCTGTTGCCCGCCACTGCCATGACTTTTTCTTATTTTGGTATTGTTTTGCATTTAATCACTTAAACCATTAAAATCGTTTTAAAATTCAATCCAGGATAGCCGTTATGCATTAAATTTCACAACCTGGTATTTAAAAAAAGCGGCACATGTACCTTCGCTCGATACCATACAAGCTCCGATGGGTGAGTCGGGCCGGCACTCTTTCGCAAACAAACTGCATTGCAGGGGGGTTTTTATACCCTTCAGGATATCTCCGCAAATGCAACCGGAAGGGGGGTCGGATTTTTTCACTTTAACCGGAAATCGGTAAAGAGCATCAAAACGCCTGAAATCGGATTTAATTGCCAGGCCACTGCCGGGAATCATGCCCAAACCACGCCACTCTGAATCGCACGGTTCAAAGACCCGATGCATCAGTGCCAGAGCTTTTGTATTTCCTTTCGCTTTAACCACGCGGTCGTATTGTATCTCAGCGGCAAATTCGTTTCTCTTGATTTGCCGACAAAGCATCAAGACCGAAACAAGTATATCACCCGGGTCAAAACCGGAAACCACACAGGCTATATTCTGATGTTTAGCCAGGTATTCATAAGCCTGAATTCCAATGATAGCACTGACATGGCCCGGACAGATCAAACCCTGAATTTGTATTTGACGGTCCGCGGCCAGGCGGTTCAATGCTTCCGGCATGGTTTTATGGGCACAAGCCACTGAGAAATTGGTTACCTTGTTTTCCCTGGCCATTTCAATGACAGCAGCAACAGCCGGAGCAGTGGTTTCGAATCCAACACCGATGAAAATATAATGATGATGTTTGTCTCTTATTGCCATTCTCAATGCATCAACCGGAGAGTAAACCACACGGACCTGATGTCCGTTCATTTTTTCACTCTCAAGGCTGGCTGAGCTTCCCGGAACCCGCATCAAGTCTCCAAAGGTGCAAATTATAATGTTATCCTGAGTGGCCAGCTGCAAAACAGCATCGATGAAATGAATCGGGGTCACGCAAACAGGACAGCCGGGACCGGAGACCAGTTGCAGATTCGATGGCAGCATTGATCGCAACCCATACCGGTGTATAGCCATGGTATGGGTTCCGCACACCTCCATCAGGCGGATGGGCTCCTCTCCACATTCGGTCCGAATTGCATCTATGATTTTTTGAATTTCAGCCTTCATTTATCCGATCACAATGTAGAAATACCGTAATCCTTTCTCAATTTGATGGATTCCTGCGCTGCCGTGGCATCCATTTTCTCAATCGCAAATCCTGCATGCACGAGAACATAATCACCAACGCCTATATTATCGATTAAATTAAGCTGGACTGTGCGTTTTACACCTTCTACTTCTGCAACAGCTTCATCCCCTTCGATGGAGATGATTTTCATTGGAATTCCAAGACACATAAAGCCCTCTACTTATCAAGATTCATCGCTGCGACCACAGCTTGCCCGAGCGATATGCCCCCGTCATTTGGAGGCACAATCCGATGGTTCAGGACTGTAAAACCATGTTGTCGCAGCGTTTGGTTAAACATTTTATTCAAATAATAATTTTGAAAACAACCACCGCTCAGGACGACTTTGTTGATATGGTATTTTCCTCGCACTATTTCAGCAAGTTGAGTAAAAATCATGACCAGCGAGTGATGAAATCCGAGCGCGATTTCCGCCACGGATTGTTTGTTCAGTAGATGTTCAACAATTGAATTCATAACATCCCGGGTCCTGACCCGATAATCCCGGCCGTCATCATCAATACAAAAAGGAAGTGATAGTGAAGAAACTGGTTTATCCGACTCGATAATATCCGGAAAAGAGCGGTACATAGATTTTTCGAGCTCTATTGCAGCCTCTCCTTCATAGTTATTGAATTTGCATACATTAAGCAATGCCGCAACAGCATCGAACAATCGCCCCATGCTTGAGGTAGGGATGCAGCTGAATTCGGATTGTACCATGCGCCAGACCGCATTTATCTTCGTTTCGTTCATGCCCAGAATGTGTGCCAGCATTTTTTCGTTGACCGGACCGTTTCCCTGGGCGGCAAAATGGGAAACCGCCATTCTCCAGGGCTCCTTTACGCCGCTATCCCCTCCCGGCAGGGGTATATAATCGAGATACGCGATGCGCTGAAAACAAGAACAATCGGCCAGTAAAACTTCCCCTCCCCATATCGATCCATCCGTGCCAAAACCGGTTCCATCAAAAGCAAACCCGATAACTCGTTCATCGGTTTGATTTTCCGCCAGACAAGAAGCGATGTGGGCATGGTGATGCTGGACAGCGAATGACTTTGGTTGTTTTTGCGCCCAGCGACTCGAAAAGTAGCCGGGATGCATATCATGTGCAATTACAAGAGGCTCTGTTTTCAGCATCTGTTTTGTCTGATGAATGGTTTCTCTAAAAAAAACCTGGCTGGAAACAGCATCCAGATCGCCGACGTGTTGACTCGGATAGGCTTTATTCCCCTGTATCATACAGACTGTGTTTTTCAGGTCAGCACCCACGGCAAGGACAGCAGGCAATTTTGCGGTCAGAGGAACGGCTTGAGGCACATAACCCCGGGCACGACGAATGTACACCGGGTCTTTATCGATTAGGCGCACCACCGAATCGTCACAGCGGCTGAGAATATCTCTGTTATGCGATAAAATATAATCTGCAATGGTTCCCAGCCGTTCAAAGGCTTGCTGATTATCGATGACAATAGGCTCATCAGACAAGTTCCCCGAAGTCATTACCAGGGCATCCAGGTGGCGTAGAAGCAAATGATGTATAGGGGTATAGGGCAGCATCACGCCGCAAAAAACATCCTGTGGCGAGACGGCATCTGCAAGAAACTCGCTATGCTTCATTTTGACGATAAGAATGGGGCGTGCTTTGCTTTCAAGATAATTCTGTTCATCCTCACTCAGCACACAAAACTTGAGGATTGTATGCATATTGCGCAGCATCACTGCAAACGGCTTTTTCCAGCGATGCTTCTTCATCCGCAATTTTTCCACCGCTTGCTGGTTTTTGGCATCCACAACCAGCTGAAAGCCACCAAGGGCACGAATGGCCAAAATCTTACCTTCCTTCAACAAAGCAGCAATAGTTGTCAATGACGGATCGATATCTACTCTGTTGCCCCTGTTGTCTGCGAGCTCGAGCTTTGGACCGCAAAGCGGACAGGCATTCGGCTGGGCATGAAATCGTCTGCTCAATGGATCATCATATTCCCGTTGGCATTGCGGACACATTTGGAAAGAGTTCATCGACGTGTTGCAGCGATCATATGGCAACCGGGCGGTAATGGTGAACCGGGGCCCGCAATTTGTACAATTAATGAAAGGATAGAGATATCGCCTGTCAGAAGGGGTAAATAACTCCCGCAGGCAATCCTCGCAAAGGGTAATATCCGGAGAAATATTGGTAACAAAGGCTTCCGTCATGGCGCTCTTGCGAATAATAAAATCAGTATAACCAAGCGGCTGTAGAGATTCTATGTTCAGACTCGAGATATGAGCCACTGCCGGAAGTTCTTCGTTCAAAGCCAAGAGAAATTTTTCACTACCGCCGTTTTTACTTTCTATATCTATGATTACATCGGAGGAACGGTTGGCAATATATCCACAGAGATTGTATCGCTTTGCCAGGCGGTAAACAAACGGACGAAAGCCGACACCCTGTACCGTGCCGGATATGATCAACCGTTTTCGTTCAATCGTTTCTCTCTTGCCGTTTTGAGGTAATTTATCCACTCTTCAATACCTTCTCCGGTAGCACATGAACAATTTATCCAAACAAGATTAGGATTTAATGCGTATGCCTCTCGTTTAGGTTTTTCAACATCAAACGACTGCAATTTCAGATAATCAATCTTGTTTAAAATTATACAATCGGCTTTCTGAAATGTTGCAGGATATTTTTCCACTTTCTCATCACCTTCCGGAATGCTAAAGACTACCGTGCGGATATGCTCACCCAATTTGAATCCGGTTGGACAGACAAGATTGCCGACATTTTCAATAAAAAGAATATCAATGGTTTTAAGATCAAAATCCTTCAGGGCCTTATTGACTTGTTGCGCCTCCAGATGACAGGCTCCCCCGGTGGTCAGTTGGGCACAGGGAATGCCATGCTGCTGTATGCGTTCGGCATCACGTGATGTAGCGAGATCTCCAACCAGAACAGCCGGGCGAAGATTTACATTCTTCAAGGCGGAAATTGTTTTTTCCAACAATGTGGTTTTTCCGGCTCCCGGTGATCCCAGGATCCCCACCACAAAAACTCGTTCCCGGTTGAAAAGATGCTGATTCTCCTCAGCCAGGTAATCATTTGACTTTAGTATATTTTCATAAATCGGAACTTGCAACCTCTACCTCCATATTCTCGACCATTAGGTCATCATCGGGTTCGACCTGAACATCCTTGCTGCCGCATTCCGGGCACTCGAATAAAAGTCTGTCACTGCTTTTAAACAAAGCGTTGCATTGTTTGCATTTGCTTTGAAAAGGACTGGTGACAATTTTTAACTCTGCCCCCTCAGCCATCGTCTCCTTTGAAATCACCTGAAATGCCGTGGATAACAAATCCGCCTCAATGCCGGATAATCTGCCGATTCGAAGGGTGACAGCACGAATCCTCTGCGCTTTTGCTGCTTTTGCTTTTTCAACAAGAATCTTGAACAAACTCTGCATAATAGACATTTCGTGCAAACGTACTCTTCCTTAAATATCTGATTTAATTCGTTTTAACTCTTGCTGCAAGTGTTCTTTAAGGGGACGACCGAGCTGATATTTTACACATTCGTTGTCCGCCATGCGGGCAAAAATCCAGTAGGAATCAAATAATAAACGGGCAAAGTCCGTTTGGTGTAAATATGCCAGATGAATATCGGTTGAACAAATCGCGATATTGACGATGGTATCCTCAATATCTCCCATCGGAGCGCGGTTCACATGATTCATTACAAATCCTGTATCCAACTCGGTTCCTCTGCCCCGCATCGACCGTATATTAAAATGCCCGTTACACGAAATAGCAGCCTGCTTAAAAAGCGGAATCCCAAGCCCCACCGTTCTCTCCTTACGAGAAGTGGTAAAAGGATCGGAAATCGTTTCTAAAAGATCTTTGGGTATTCCTTTACCGTTATCCCTTAACCGTATACGTAAATAATTTTCGCTCTTCCGTTCCTCTATTGATATAATGAGCCTGCTTGCTTGGGCTTCAATAGCATTCATAGCTATATCCAGAATATGAAGTGAAAGTTCACGCATGACAAACTCTTGATTAATCTTTTTTTACAGGCAGGAATACATGAAAGGTCGATCCCTTTCCCTCTTCACTTTGCAATTCCAGGTATCCGTTGTGATTATCCGCAATCTTTTTGGCAATCGATAACCCAAGACCGGTTCCGGAAATTTTTCTCGTGACCGCATTATTGGAACGATAAAATTCTTCAAAAATATTTTTCTGATCTTCCTGGGAAATGCCTATTCCCGTGTCTTGTACAGCAACCGCAAGATAGCCGTCACTCTTTTTTGCCGACACATAAACAACTCCTCCTTCCGGCGTATATTTGATGGCATTACTGATAAGATTGGAAAAAAGACGGGAGATTTCCTCATCGATGCCCTGAATAGCAGAAAGATTTTTATCACACTCGAACCGCAAATCCAGTTGTTTTTCCTTGGCTTCATTTTCAAAAAAATTCACCGTTTCCTGTAGAATGGTATAGATATCAATCGTTGTTTTGGTTTTGGTTATTTCCGTCTTTTCCGTTCGGGACAAATCCAGTAAATCATTTATCAGATTCAGCAATGCTTTGGCTTTATTGCGAGACTTTAGAATCATTTCCTCTACTTGCGAAGTATCGCTGATATAGCCTTCAAGAATCAGATTCAAATAGCCATCTATAGCACCCAGCGGTGCTTTGAGTTCATGGGCGACAAGGCGAACAAATTCTGATTTAAGTTTTTCCACCTTTTTTTCTTCTGTAATATCGCGTAAGACCGTCACCGTGCCCAGACAATTATGACTCTCATCCAAAAGAGGCGTACTATTGGAATGCAAAAAGCGCTCATCTTCAGTCTGTATCTGCATCGTGGTGGGATTTGTAGACTTTTGCACTTTTTCCAACATATCCGAGATTTGGTTTTTCAGTCCGTCATTATGAATGAGATCATCTACTGTCTTACCGATGACTGCTTGTTGATTCAATCGCATCATTTTCAAAGCGACCGGATTGATCAGCACGACCTGGCCGGAACAGTTGGTTACAATCAGGCCGTCACTCATGGAATTGACAATGGTATGAGTACGGGTTTTCTCATTGGACAATTCCAACAGATTCCTATCACGCTCACGGCGTAGCTCGCGGGCTTCGATGATCAAACGGCGTTTTTCCAGCCCTCTGTTAACCTTGACCCGAAACTCTTCCGGGGTAAACGGTTTGGGTAGATAATCATAGGCGCCTTTTGTCATTGCCTCTACAGCACTCTCTATGGTGGCAAAACCGGTGACAATGATGGCGACAATATCAGAGTCATGAGCCTGTATTTTTTCCAAAAGTTTCATCCCGTCCAATTCGGGCATGATTAGGTCGAGCAGCACGAGGTCATATTGATTTTCCCTGATCTTTTCCAACCCAATTCGGCCGTTCTCTGCGCCTTCCGCATGAAGGTCCATATCGGAAAGAATTCTCTGGCAACCGACTCTGATAATGTCTTCATCATCCACAACTAGTACTCTGGCGTTTCGCATGAAAATGGGCCCTTATTTAAGCAATTTATGGACTCTGTCCAACAATTCCTGGGGATCCAGCGGTTTGGTTGCATAGGAATCGACTTTCATCCATTCCTTGTCTTCGGAAAATCTAAAATTAAATCCGGTTTTTTCCGGTGCCGAGGTCAACATCAAAATCGGCAATTCCTTTAATTTTTGGTCCTCTTTTAAAGCGTATGCAACTCTGAATCCCGAATCCCGCTCCTCCATCATCAAATCCAGCACAAGCAAATCAAAATGTTCGCTTTTCAATTTTCTCATTGCCGCATCCGCACTATCCGCCTCGTCAACGAGGTAACCATTCGATTCAAGAACGATTCGGTTTATTTCTCGAAATGCAGCATCATCATCTGCTAAAAGTATTTTTTTCCTCTCGCTCATAGCTTTTTAAATTCCGTGTTAGATAAAAAATTAACTTTTTTTCATTCCGATACCTTTATCATCCTTTGGTTTTTGCTTTTGCATCGGGTCTTTCTTCAACAGGGCATCTACTCTGTCCAATAATTCCCGGGGCTGTATTGGTTTTTCAACAAATTCCTGCACGGGCAAAAAGTCTCCGTCCTCTTCCGGTGAAAAGCGAAAATCACTCTTGTCATGAATGGACGTAATCATTAGAACCGGAATGCTTTTTGAAATTTCATTTCGTCTCAATTTATAGGCAAAATGAAAACCTTCCGTGCCGGTGGGCATCATCACGTCTAAACAGATCAGATCGGGCTTGCACGTTTCAATTTTTTCCCAGGCTATCTCCGGACTGTTGGCTTCTTCTACCTCATAACCGTTTTTTACAAGGACGATTCTGTTGATGGTTCTAAAATCCTGATCATCATCTATCAGCAATATTTTCGCCATGGTTACCCTCCTTACGCATTATAGGGTTGTATCCAGTTTTATTAATATAATTGAAATTTTAATAAACGACAAGTATTTAACAATTGCCCGGGCCTGTCCTGGTGTTAAACCGGAATCTTTTTTCATCACTTCAGAGGCTATACGACTTGGCTATCAACCGCCATGCGATCATACTCTTCTGCGCCGGGTAACACGATCTGGAATTCGGCTCCCTTTTCGGCCTGAGAGTTAACCTGAATTTTACCTCTGTGTTTTTGAACAATGCCATAGGCAATGGCCAATCCCAACCCCGTTCCTTTTCCCTGGGGACGTGTGGTAAAAAAGGGATCAAAAATTTTTTTAATTACATCTGCAGTCATACCCGGCCCGCTGTCCCTGATAGAAGCGAAAACCTCTCCCTGCCGGTTTTTGGTGGTTAATGTTAAGGTTCCCTTTCCTTTCATTGCTTCGACGGCATTGAGTATAATATTTAAAAATACCTGTTGCATCTGACCAACATCAGCGTACACTTTAGAAATTGAAGGGTCTAAATCCTTGATAACCTCGATGTTGTGAAACATGGACTGATGCACGACCAGCGACAGGGTACTTTTGATAATGTTGTTGAGATCAACCAAGGCCACTTTGATACGGGTTTGGCGGGCAAAATCCAGCAATCCCTGTACAATCTTCCGGCATCTTTCGGTTTCGTCGCGGATTCGGCTGATATCCTGGAAATAACCATGATTTTTATCCATCTTTTCCAATAAAAGACTGGAATAGAGCAGGATACCACCCAAAGGATTGTTCAATTCATGTGCCACACCCGCTGCAAGCTGCCCCAGTGAGGCCAGTTTTTCCGCCTGAATCAGCTGATCCTGCGTTTTGGATAATTGTAAAAGCGATTCGGACAATTCTTCATTGGAATGCAGCAATTCCGCTTTTATGTTCTCTAATTTATCAATCATATAAGGCAGACACATTTCCGCCTCCGCCAACCCTTGAAAGACGGCAATCGCTTTTTCGCGGCACGTACCATAACCACAGGCACCACAATTCAACTCATCTTCAGATGAAAATTTTCCAATGCGGTGCAGAATTTTTTCAATATCCCGTTCCGTCGGATCGGCGGCCGAAAGAACCCGGTCGGAAAACGAACGCTGCAGATTTGTGTTGTCATAACGTACATGATCAGCCACAGCTTTTTGAAGATCGAAATCCTTTTTGATGGTGTGTAAATAGTTAACAACTTTTTCTTTTCTGGCAAACATGGAAAGTTCATTTACCATCCTGGGACCATTGATACAGCCTTTGCAGAACAACAGGTCGAGAAATTTAGCGCTGATATGATGGTCGGTAACCTCCGACAATATTTCCCGGACGCGATCCTGTCCTTCGGTAATAACAATGTCATTTTCCAGCAAGTCTTCCTGCATCTCTCCTGTTCTCAACAAGCCACCCGAGACAGGAAATATTCTGCCAACATCGGCTATGGGCCCGGTTGGAAATTTTTCCTTTAATTTTGATAGCACGATATGTCGCCGCTGAAAAAGCGCATCCAGCTCTTCAAACGTTAAAACTTCATCGATCACCAGCCCCGTATTGGGATCATCTTTTTCATGTTTTTTGGCAATACAGGGTCCTATAAAAACCAACTTTGCTTCCGGATCATATTTTTCCCTGATTGCCCGTCCCAATGCAACCATTGGGGAAACGATAGGAGCCAAATAGGACATCAGTTCGGGATGGTATTTTTCAATATAATTAACAACAGCAGGACAGGGACTGCTGATCACAAGTTTTTTCTGTTTTTGAAGATATGATTTATAGGCATTAGCCACCAAATCAGCGCCAAATGCTACTTCATGAACCTCTGAAAAACCCAGTTCAATCAAGCCGGCAACGATTTGCAGCGGTTTGGCGGAAAATGCAGCCGGAAAGGACGGGGCCAGAAGTGCAATCGTTTTTACCGGGGCTCTCAAAAATGCTTCTGTCTGTTCGACACCATCTTTGATCTGTTTCGCATTTTGAGGACATACTTTAACGCAATATCCGCAAGCAATACATCTTTCGGCAATAACATGAGCCTGCTCGTTCTCCACGCGTATCGCCTTCACCGGGCAATTACGAATGCAGGAATAGCAGCGTTTACATTTTGTTTCAATTGTTTTTACAATCTGATCCATATGCAATTATCATCAAATGACCAACAGATAAATCAATAGCATAAGCACAACAAAACTTACCAGCGCGGTAATCGCGATATGCAGGATATGCTTTCTCTC
>CAZSOP010000060.1:0-12877 GCA_964608385.1 uncultured Cytophagia bacterium | reverse complement strand
CTTTTTGGGAGAATAGGATTCCATAATCGACTCATCCACCGGAACCGGAAAAATCATATGCTCCAGCTCGATGGGGTGTTTTGGATCACACAACGTGTCACCGGTCTTCGTTTCTCTCATACCGACAGCTGCAATAATTTCTCCGGCAATAACGCGCTTGAGATCTTTTCGCTTGTTGGCAGCCATGAGCAAAAGGCGCGAAAATCGTTCCTTTTTGCCCGTATCGGGATTCAAAGCCGTTTGCCCCGCTTCAATAGCGCCCGAATAGACACGAAAATAGGTCAGTTTGCCGACATAGGGATCGGACATGACCTTAAAAGCCAGAGCACAAAACGGTTCGTCCGGGTCGGCGCGGCGCTCTTCGATTTTATCGGTATAGTTGTTTTTTCCGGTTATAGAAGGTACATCCAGCGGACTGGGGAGATAATTCATTACAGCATCCAATAAATGCCGGACGCCCCTGTTTTTCAATGAAGAGCCGCATAGAATCGGGACAAAACTGTTGTTCAGGGTGCCTTTACGAAGGGCGCTGTGAATTTCCGCCTCTTCGATATCCTGATTGTTGAGATATTTTTCCATAATCCGGTCATCGATATCGGCAAGCGATTCGATTAGTTTGGTACGATATTCATTTGTATCTTGCAAAAGATCGTCCGGTATATCATATTCTTCAAATTCAGCACCGAGGGTTTCTTCTTTGTATTTGATCGCTCTCATACGGATCAGATCAACCAATCCAATAAAGGAATCTGATTGGCCGATGGGTATCTGAATGGGTAGCGGCTTTGCGCTCAGCTTGGAGAAGATTGCATCGAGAACCTTATAAAAATTGGCACCGATGCGGTCCATTTTATTGACATAGGCGATACGTGGAATATGGTATTTATCCGCCTGCCGCCAGACCGTTTCAGACTGAGGTTCAACGCCACCAACGGCGCAAAAAATGCCGATAGCACCATCGAGAACGCGAAGCGAACGCTCGACCTCAACGGTAAAATCAACATGGCCGGGGGTATCGATAATATTGATGCGATTTTTTTTCCAGAAACAGGTAATGGCTGCAGAGGTAATGGTGATTCCTCTCTCTTTTTCCTGCTGCATCCAATCCATGGTCGCAGAGCCCTCATCGACTTCGCCGATGCGATGGACCTTGCCGGAATAATAGAGAAAACGCTCCGTTGTCGTCGTTTTTCCGGCATCGATATGCGCCATGATACCGATGTTTCTGATATTTTTCATTGCAATTTGTGACATAAAAAAAACCACAATTCCAAACAAGTTTAAAAAGAAAAACAAAAAGAAGCAGAAAATATTGACGCTCTAAACTCGTAAAAAATTGTGGTTTTAAAAATCACAACCGTGTTAAAGCGCCATATCTTGCAGCTACTTTCCATCCTATTTAACCCACAAGTTCAACCGCGAAGGTGGAGTTGGCATGCCAGTATGGCAAAATAACTCTACCACTTGAAATGAGCAAAAGCCTTATTGGCCTCTGCCATTCTGTGAGTATCTTCACGCTTTTTTATAGAGGCTCCCTCGTTTTTAGAAGCTGCGAGAAATTCAAAAGCCAGCTTCTCAGCCATCGTTTTCTCAGAACGCGCCTTGGCATAGGTAATAATCCAGCGGATAGCCAGGGCTTGCTGACGATCGGACCGAATTTCCACCGGAACCTGATAAGTAGCCCCACCGACACGCCTGGAACGGACTTCCAATATGGGTTTTACATTATCAATAGCTTTCTGAAAAAGCTCAACGCCTTCGCCACCAGCCTTTTCATTGGCGATATCCATCGCCTTGTAAAAAGATTTTTCCGAAATACTCCGCTTACCGTCTTTCAATAATCCATTGATAAACTTTGTAACCAGAATACTTTTATATTTTGGATCTGGTAAAACTTTACGCTTTGTCGCTCGTTTTCTTCTAGGCATGAATACGTTCTTCCATCTATCCGTTCATTCACACAAAAATAATTACTTTTTGGTACCATATTTAGACCGGCCATTGGCCCGATCCTGAACACCGCTGGTGTCCAGGACACCGCGGACGATATGATAACGAACACCGGGCAAATCTTTAACGCGACCGCCGCGAATAAGAACTATCGAGTGCTCCTGCAAATTATGGCCCTCACCCGGAATATATGCCGTAACTTCAAATCCGTTAACCAGACGAACACGCGCGACTTTTCGCAGAGCAGAATTCGGTTTCTTGGGGGTCGTCGTGTAGACGCGCGTACAAACGCCGCGCCGCTGTGGCGAATGCACCAACGCCGGCGTCTTTCCTTTTTTAAGGACCCGTTTTCGTCCTTTTCGTACAAGTTGATTAAGTGTCGGCACTGTTCAATTTCCTCCTAAAGCATATAGCCTTATAATATAGCAAATTATACAAAACATGCAAGTATTTTTTTAATTTTCTTCAACCGCTTCTCTCTCTTCTTCCGATTGGGCTTCCTCAGCTTCGCTGATCTCCTCTTCCGGCTCAAGTTCCGGGCCGATAACACGAAGGCCGCGCATATTGGTAACGCCCGTCCCCGCCGGTATCAGGTTACCCATAACAACATTTTCCTTCAACCCGTAAAGATTATCGAGTTTTCCTTCCACCGACGCATCTGTAAGCACGCGGGTGGTCTCCTGGAACGAAGCAGCAGACAAAAAGCTCTCAGTCGATAACGAAGCCTTGGTGATTCCAAGCAATAGCGGCTGAAACGTCGCCGGTTGTGCCGGCCTGGATTGCGGAGGTGTTTTATCCTGCGACTCGAGCTTTTCCACAACCTTTTCAAACTCTTCAATAGAAACCAGCTGACTGGCTTTGAACTTTGAATCACCGGGTTCAGTGATAACCGCTTGAGAACGAATTTCCTGATTGACGCGCAAAAAGGAGATTCTGTCAGCCTGATCGCCTTCAAGATATTCCGTATCGCCGGGATCATCGATCTTGACCTTTTGCAGCATCTGGCGCACGATGACTTCGATATGCTTGTCGTTAATTCGCACACCCTGCAAGCGGTAGACTTCCTGTATCTCGTTGACCAGATATTCCTGAACTTTATTGGCACCCATAATGGCGAGGATATCTTGTGGTGCCACAGCGCCTTCGGATAATTTCTCACCCGCCTTGACAAAATCATTGTCATGGACGAGAATATGTTTACCATAACCGATGAGGTAGCTCTTTTCTTCATTGCCATCTTCGGAAACAACCGTCAGCTTTCTGACACCCCGACGAATTTCGCCAAAATGAACGATACCGTCGATCTCGCTGACAACAGCGGGTTCTTTCGGCCGGCGAGCCTCAAAGAGTTCTGCAACTCTGGGCAAGCCACCGGTAATATCGCGGGTTTTGGCAATCTCGCGCGGAATCTTAACAAGGCTGTCACCACCATTGACCCGGTCACCATCGCGGACCTGAATAAATGCGCGAGTTGGGATCACATAGGAAGCAACAAGTTCACCATCGTCATTGATGACTTGAATTGTCGGACTGAGATTTCTGGAGCGCGTTTCCATAACAACTCGCTGTTTAAGTCCGGTGGTTTCATCAAGCTCTTCGCGATAGGTCACATTTTCGACGATATCAACATATCGCACCGTACCGGGTTCAGTGGTTAATATGACAGCTGAATAGGGATCCCATTGATAAATCATCTCACCCTGCTGAATCGTCTGCCCTTCTTTGACCTGTACGCTGGCACCATACGGAACGGTCAATCGCTCCACCACACGGTCGTCCTCATCAAGAATATTAATACGACCGTTTCGGCCAATAGTGACAACCGTTTCATCGCTTCGCTGCACAACCTTCATATTTTCCCACTGTGTTTTTCCGGCATGTTTGGATAAAATTTGCGATTGTGCGGCAATACGCGAGGCTGTACCACCGATATGAAAGGTACGCAAGGTTAACTGTGTACCCGGCTCACCAATGGATTGTGCAGCCATCACACCGACAGCCTCACCCATGGTGACATCTTTTCCATTG
The DNA here is from genome assembly GCA_964608385.1 of uncultured Cytophagia bacterium. Lineage (GTDB taxonomy): Bacteria > Zhuqueibacterota > Zhuqueibacteria > Residuimicrobiales > Oceaniaggregativiventaceae > Oceaniaggregativivens_A. Next base: position 8,899 of record CAZSOP010000060.1, on the reverse strand, counting down.
GCAAGATTTCTTCCGTAACAGGCTCCACAAACACCACGTGGTGACTCACATGTCAATACAGAGCGAATCATGACCGAATCGATTCCAATATCAGCAATTCGCTGAGCGATCTCCTCGGTAATCATGGCACCTGCTTCACAAACAACATCACCGCTGTCAGGATCAAAGACATCTTCAGCAGCAACTCGGCCAACGATACGATCCTGAATGGATTCGATAATCTCTTCTCCCTCTTTGAGGGCGCCTACCCGCAGGCCAAGAATCGTACCGCAATCCCTCATAGTAATAATAACATCCTGAGCGACATCGACAAGACGACGCGTAAGGTAACCGGCATCAGCGGTCTTTAAGGCCGTATCAGCGAGTCCTTTTCGGGCACCGTGAGTAGAGATAAAGTACTCAAGTACCGACAATCCTTCTCTAAAATTTGCAGTAATTGGATTTTCGATAATTTCACCCATGGAACCGGTCATTTTCTTCTGCGGTTTTGCCATCAAGCCGCGCATACCGGCGAGCTGCCGAATCTGTTCTTTTGATCCGCGGGCACCGGAATCAGCCATCATATAGATCGGATTAAATCCCTGGCGGTCCTTACGCAGCCGTTGAAACATCTGTTCTGCCACACTGCTTGTGGTGTGGGTCCATATATCAATAATCTGATTATAGCGCTCGCCGTCGGTGATGATTCCGCGTTCATAGCGCTTTAATATGGCGTCAACATTGGTATAAGCGCGCTCAAGAAGATCTGCTTTTTCCTCCGGCACAATAACGTCATTAATGCCAACCGTGGTGCCGGATTGCATAGCGTAATAAAAGCCGACGTCCTTGAGAACATCAAGCATAATCGCTGTGCGGTAATTGCCGAGCTTGGAATAAGCTTTGGCAACCAGTTCTTCGATGGCTTTTTTGGTCAAAAGCGTGTTCACAAAATCGACCTCATCGGGTAATGCCAGGTTAAATAAAACCCGCCCGACGGTGGTATCGACCAATTGGTCATCGAGCTGCACCTTTATCGGTGCATGCAATTCCAGGCGATCATTATTATATGCAATGGATACTTCATGAAGGCTGGAAAAGGTCATACCATCTCCCTTTGCCCCGGTTCGTCGCTTGGTCAGATAATAAATACCGAGCACGATATCCTGACTTGGAATGGCGAGCGGTCTTCCGTGAGCCGGCGACAAAATGTTATGACTCGAAAGCATCAAAAGCTTGGTTTCGACCTGCGCATAGTTGGAGAGGGGAATATGTATGGCCATTTGATCGCCATCAAAGTCAGCATTAAAGGCGGAACACACCAGCGGGTGAATCTGGATGGCTTTACCTTCGATTAAAACCGGCTGAAATGCCTGGATACCCAACCGGTGCAGTGTCGGAGCACGGTTAAGCATAACCGGATGATCCTCGATGATTTCCTCAAGAATATCCCAAACTTCCAGGCCTCGTCTGTCGACAAGTTTTTTGGCACTCTTGACGGTTTTGACCATGCCCCGCTCAACGAGTTTGCGAATAACAAACGGCTTGAACAATTCAAGCGCCATATCTTTCGGCAATCCGCATTCATGTAACTTGAGTTCCGGACCAACAACAATGACAGATCGTCCGGAATAATCGATACGCTTACCGAGCAGGTTCTGGCGAAAACGCCCTTGTTTGCCACGCAACATATCGGAAAGGCTTTTCAGAGCCCGGTTACCATCGCCGCGTACGGCAGAGGACTTGCGGCCATTATCAAAGAGTGAATCTACAGCTTCCTGAAGCATCCGTTTTTCATTGCGCAGGATCACTTCTGGAGCTTTAATTTCCAACAGCTTTTTCAGGCGGTTGTTGCGTATGATAACGCGTCGATAAAGATCGTTCAAATCGGATGTAGCAAACCTGCCGCCTTCGAGGGGAACAAGCGGACGCAATTCCGGGGGAATTACCGGTACAACATTCATAATCATCCACTCGGGACGATTTTCCCGAAAACGATTGGCCCGCCGAAAAGCTTCGACGACGCGCAAGCGTTTCAGAGCTTCGGTTTTCCTCTGAATAGAGGTTTCATGACGTGCCTGATACCGCAGATCGATCGAAAGCGATTCAATATCGATAGCTTTCAATAATTCGAGAACGGCTTGTCCGCCCATGGTGGCATGAAATTTTTCTTCATCGGGCAGTTTTTTTTCCTTCTCTTTGAGATCAGCGGTAATATCCAGATATTCTTCTTCTGTAATCAGGTCTTTCACAGCCAAGCCGCTTTTACCCGGCTGCACCACAACATAATTTTCATAGTAAATGATGCGTTCGAGTTCTTTCATGCTGATACCGAGCAGGTAACCGATCTTGGACGGCAATGACTTCCAGTACCAGATATGAATGACGGGAACGGCGAGGGTAATATGCCCCATACGCTCTCTGCGAACGCTTTTCATCGTCACTTCAACACCGCATCGATCACAAACTATGCCTTTGTAGCGAATTCTTTTATATTTTCCGCAGTGACATTCCCAATCTCGAACCGGACCAAAAATTTTTTCACAAAAGAGTCCATCCTTTTCCGGTTTAAAGCTTCGGTAATTGATGGTCTCTGGTTTTGTGACCTCCCCGTGTGAACGTTCCAGTATTTTATCTGGTGAAGCCAGACCGATATAGATCGATGTATAATTTGGTCGTGGCTGAACCACGTCGGGTGTGATCATATAATTCAATATATCACCTCATAAATAGTTGAACAAAACAGGTGTTACTTGCGTTTAGATTCTTTTTTATCGGTGAGCAATTCGACATCAAGCCCGAGTCCCATCAATTCCCGTATCATTACATTAAAGGATTCCGGGATACCGGGTTCGGGCAGATTATCACCTTTGACAATGCATTCATACGCTTTGGATCTACCTTTGACATCATCACTTTTAACCGTTAAAATTTCTTGTAAGGTATAGGCTGCGCCATAGGCTTCCAGGGCCCAGACTTCCATCTCGCCGAAACGTTGCCCGCCAAACTGAGCTTTACCGCCCAGGGGTTGCTGGGTGATCAGCGAGTACGGCCCGATGGAACGGGCGTGAATTTTATCCTCGACAAGGTGCGATAATTTCATCATATAAATCCAGCCAACGGTGACCGGATAGTCGATTTGATGACCGGTTTTGCCGTCATAAACAACGGACTTGCCGTCTTCCGGCACCTTAGCCTTTTGCATTTCTTCTGCAATTTCTTCAAGGGATGCACCGTCGAAAACCGGTGTGGCAAAATTATAACCCAGCATATTAGCCGCCCAACCCAGATTGGTTTCAAGAATTTGTCCCAGATTCATTCGTGAAGGTACGCCGAGCGGATTGAGAACGATATCTACAGGCGTTCCATCCGGCATATAGGGCATATCTTCCATCGGAACGATCTTGGCAACCACGCCCTTGTTACCGTGGCGCCCCGCCATTTTGTCGCCTACCATCAATTTTCTCTTTTTGGCAACATAAACTTTTGCAAGCTGAACAATGCCGGGCGGCAATTCATCGCCGACCTGGATCTTGAATTTCTGTAACTCGTACTTTTCCGCGACCTCGTGCATCGTTTTCTCATAGCGGACCATAATCTTGCCGATGAGCTCATTGGTTTTTTTATCTTTGGTCAAATCTTGTTCAAAATCGACCAAATCAAAATCGAGCCGTTCCAGATTATTCTCGCTCAAAACGGTCTTGTCTTTAAGTATGACCTTACCGCTCTCTTTGTCGCGAATACTGTCGGAGACTTGCTCCTTAAGAACGGTTTTCAGTTTTTGATTGCGCAGCTCTTGTATTCGTTTCTTTTCATTCTCGAACCAGGTATCCAACTCTTCAATATCTTTCTTGTCCCGGCGCTTGGTTGCGGCGTCTTTCTTTTTTCGGGAAAATAATTTGGTATCAATAACGATCCCCTTCAACCCTGGAGGCGCCTTTAAGGAAGCATCCTTAACATCACCGGCCTTTTCACCGAAAATTGCTTTCAGTAATTTCTCTTCCGGAGTGGGATCGGTTTCTCCCTTTGGAGTCACTTTACCAACGAGAATATCCCCGGCCTGAACCTCAGCACCGATGCGGATAATACCATTTTCATCGAGATCCTTGGTGGCCTCTTCACTGACGTTGGGGATTTCACGGGTCAGCTCCTCTTCTCCGCGCTTGGTGTCACGAACCTGAAGCTCAAATTCTTCAATATGCAATGACGTATAGACATCTTCACGAACAACCCGCTCAGAAATCACAATAGCATCTTCAAAATTATAACCCCGCCAGGGCATAAACGCCACAAGAACATTTCGTCCCAAAGCGAGTTCACCACCTTGCGTCGCCGCACCATCGGCAATAACCTGACCTGTTTTTACTTCCTGGCCGACATTGACGATTGGTTTTTGATTGATCGAGGTATCCTGATTGGTGCGTTTAAATTTTTTCAAATTATAAGAAAGAAGATTCGATTTTGTAAAATCCAGGAGCTCATTGACATCGCTTTTGGACTTTTGTCCAGCGGTCTTGCGAATGATGACTGTATTGGCATCAACTAATTCGACGACACCGTCACATTGGCTGAGTATTACAGAGCGTGAATCATAGGCAACTTTTTGTTCCATACCTGTTCCGACATAAGGTGCTTCGGGCTGCATCAGCGGTACCGCCTGGCGTTGCATATTAGAGCCCATGAGGGCACGGTTTGCATCATCGTGTTCGAGGAATGGAATAAGCGCCGCTGCTGCGGATACGATCTGATTCGGTGAAACATCCATATGTTTGACACGGTCCGGAGGAACAATGGGGAATTCACCGCGCAGCCTCGACGTCACCCGTTCATTGACAAAACGCCCACTTTTATCGAGCGGTTCATTGGCCTGAGCCACGATCTGCTCTTCTTCATCGTCTGCGGAAAGGTATTCAATTTGACTGGTGACCTTGCCGTTCGACACCAGACGGTAAGGTGTTTCGATAAAACCAAAGTCATTAATCCGGGCGTAGGTCGTTAAGGAAGAAATCAGCCCGATATTGGGACCTTCAGGTGTTTCGATGGGACACAATCTTCCGTAATGCGTATAGTGCACATCGCGAACCTCAAAACCGGCGCGTTCCCGGGTCAAACCGCCGGGGCCGAGTGCGGAAACTCTGCGTTTATGCGTCATTTCAGCAAGCGGATTGGTTTGATCCATAAATTGCGACAGCTGGCTGGTACCGAAAAAGGTATTGATCACGGAAATAATCGTTCGCGCATTCACCAAATCTTGCGGTGTGGGGTTTTCGCTTTCACGCAAATTCATGCGTTCCTTAATGGTCCTGGCCATACGTGCCAACCCAACGCTCATCTGTCCGGCAAGTTGCTCACCAACGGTACGAACCCGGCGATTGCCGAGATGATCGATGTCGTCCGCATTTCGCTTGCCGGTACGCAAATCGAGAAGATATTTGATAATACCGACGATATCCTCGCGTGTCAATGCGGTATGAGTGGGATCAACGTCCAGACTGAGTTTTTTATTGAGCCGGTGTCTGCCCACATCGCCCAGATCGTAGCGTTTTGGATTAAAGAAAAGCCTCTCAATGAGCATACGTGCGGTTTCGAGATCGGGCGGTTCACCTGAGCGCAATTGTTTATAAATCGATTCAAGCGCTTCTTCCTGCGAACTGGTGCTATCTTTTAAAAGCGTGTTGCTGATAATTTCCGGTCCGTAAATACGGTCAACTTTGAGAATCTCTATCTCTTTTTCATCCAGATTCTTCAACAGTTCGACTTTTTCAGGTGTAATGTCGCTATAGCGGTCCAGCAAAACCTCACCCGTGGATTTATCGACAATATCTTCAGCGACGCGGGCACCGATATAATCTTCGAGATTGTCTTTTTTGGGCGAAATGGCCTGAACCAGCCCAAAGGCTTCCAGTATTTCCCGGTCGGAAGAAAAGCCGATTGCGCGTAATAGTGTGGAAACGAGAAATTTTTTGCGGCGGTCGATATAGACATTCATCAGATCATTGATATCGGTGGTAAACTCGATCCAGGAACCGCGCAGCGGAATAACCCTGGCATTGTAAATCTGGGTCCCGTTGGGATGAACTGTTTGATCGAAGAAAACGCCTGGTGACCGGTGTAATTGGCTGACGATAATACGCTCAGCACCGTTAATGATAAAGGTACCGCGTTCGGTCATATAGGGTAGATTTCCCAGATAAACCACCTGCTCAATAGAACCGGCCAACGGATCATTGGGATCCATTTCGTCTTTGATAGACAGACGCAATTTTGCCTTGAGAGATACAGAAAAAGTTGTACCCCGCTCCTGACATTCTATAACAGAGTATTTCGCCTGATCGATGTAGTATTCGATAAAGTCGAGTTGAAAATTGTCCCGACTGTCGACGATAGGAAATACGCTTTTAAAAACAGCCTGCAGACCGCATTCTTCACGTTCTCCGGGTTCAACATCGGGTTGTAAAAAGTCCTTATATGAACATAGCTGAATGTCCAGTAAATCGGGCAATTCAGCTACAGTTTTGATTTTAGAAAAAGATTTTCTTTCTCTGAAAGATATGATCGACAATAGTATCTCTCCCTTACAATCCTTTTGATTAAACGTAAAAACCGAGCTCAAATTGAGCCCGGCTCACAAGGCACTTATTTGACCTCAACATCGGCGCCAACTTCCTCAAGCTTGGATTTGATATCCTCAGCTTCATCTTTGTTAACGCCCTCCTTGACGTTATTGGGCGCGCCATCGACCAATTCTTTGGCTTCTTTGAGACCAAGACTGGTGATCGCACGAACCACTTTAATAACCTGAATCTTTTGAGATCCAACACTTTTCAGAACAACATCAAATTCGGTCTGTTCTTCGGCAGCTTCCGCACCTTCACCTCCACCGGCAGCGGGAGCGCCGGCAGCCGCAACTGCAACCGGTGCAGCAGCGGAAACGCCAAAATGTTCTTCCATTGCCTTAACCAACTGCGACAACTGCAGAACTGTCATTCCCTCAATGCTTTTGAGAATTTTATCAACCTTGGGATCCAAATCCTTGGTTTGTTGTTCTTTTTCTTCGGCTACTTTTTCTTCGGGCATTTCAACCTCCCGTTAGAGTTACAAGTCAATCGTTTATTCTTCTTTTTGTTCCTTAATTGCATTTACGGTATAAACCAGATTAGAGAGCAGCGAACGCAATCCGCCGACGAATCCGGACAGGGGTGCTGCAAACGCCGAAGCGACCTGACCAATCAACTCATCGCGGGAAGGTATCTTGCGCATTTCTTCTGCTTTATGCTCATCATAAAACTGCCCTTCGATGATGGCCCCTTTAATTGCCGGTTTTTCGCGATTCTTTTTAAAATCATAAATCACCCTGACCGGAGCAATCGGGTCCTCTTTGGAAATGGCCAAACCAGTCGGCCCCTTGAGGTATGGAAGCAACTTTTCAAATCCGGTTTTTTCCGCCGACAACCGGGCCAGAGTATTTTTAACCACGATATAATGGACATCGACCTTGCGAAACTCCCGGCGCAACTCGGTTATTTGCTCTACAGAGAGTCCGGTAAAGTCGGTCAGATATACCCCGGTGGCACCTTCGAGGTCTTTATTCAGCTTTTCAACGCGTGTAATCTTTTCTGGATTTGGCATTTTTATGATCCTTCAATATCTGTGTCTCATATTTATGCAGGCACATCGATCAGTTGATTTTTATCGATGCGAATACTGGGTCCCATTGTACTGGATAGAAAAATGCTGCGAACGTAGATGCCTTTGGCAGAGACAGGACGTAACTTGTTTATCGTATCCATAAAAGCATTGACATTCTCTTTAAGATTTTCTACCGAAAAAGAACCCTTGCCGACGGCGACATGAACAATTCCATAGCGATCGACACGAAAGGAAATCTTGCCGGCCTTGACATCTTTAACCGCATCTTCAATATCCATGGTTACCGTACCTGACTTGGCGTTCGGCATCAATCCTCTGGGGCCCAATACCTTACCCAGACGTCCGACCTGTCCCATAATATCGGGGGTGGCAATAACGACATCATAATCGATCCAGGACTCTTCCTGAATCTTTTTGATCATATCATCTCCGCCAACATAGTCAGCGCCTGCTTCTTTGGCTTCGTCCTCCTTGCTGCCCTTGGTGAGTACCAGAACTTTGACCGTTTTTCCGGTACCATGAGGCAGAACCACGGTGCCGCGTACCATTTGATCGGATTTACGGGGATCAACGCCCAAACGAACACTGAGTTCCACAGATTCATCAAATTTTGCAGTGGAGGTTTCTTTGACCTTTTTAACCCCTTCTTCCAGGGAATAAACTTTTCTGCTTTCGACCTGATTCCAGGCGTTTTGATATCTTTTACTATGCTTCATTTGCCCTTGTTAACTCCTTTATGAAGAAATTATTCCTCTACAATAATACCCATGCTTCTCGCCGTTCCTTCGATCATCAGCATGGCATTCTCTACATCGTTCGCATTCAAATCAGGCGATTTGAGTTCGGCGATTTCGCGTACCTGGGCTCTGGTGACCTTTCCAACTTTTTCACGGTTGGGTTCACCAGACCCCTTATCCAGGCCGGCAGCCTTTTTAAGCAGAACCGCAGCCGGAGGGGTTTTGGTAATAAATGTAAAGGATTGATCTGCATACACTGTAATCACAACAGGGATAATCAGACCCTGTTTGTCCTGAGTTTTTGCATTAAAGGACTTGCAAAATTCCATAATGTTGACACCGTGTTGGCCGAGAGCGGGTCCGACAGGTGGAGAGGGATTCGCCTGTCCGGCGGAAATTTGCAATTTTATGGTGGAAATAACTTTTTTCGCCATGGTTATTGTTCCTATTGTTCCAGTTCAATTTGTAAGAAATCCAGTTCCACAGGTGTCGCACGTCCAAAGATACTAACCATCACCTTGACCTTGTTTTTTTCG
>CAZSOP010000059.1:9493-12880 GCA_964608385.1 uncultured Cytophagia bacterium | reverse complement strand
GCGTTCTTGGCGAGCTTGGCGGTTTTGGGTACGCATTAACCGGATGATCCAAAATTGTTTTAGAAAAATGAAAAAATGAACATGATATCTTTTTCAATTTATCCACCCCTCAAAATGTCCAAGTGTCACTGAAAAATCCATTATCCATTTAATCATATGTTTTATAATCAATTATAGTGTATTCTTTGTACGGAAGATCACCGCAGGATTAGCAATGCCTTTATTCCGATTTTTGCATCAGAATAGAATTTTGTTCTGAATATTATACTTTTTCAACTTGTATCTCAGATGGCGTTCGCTGATGCCGAGCAGGTCGGCTGCTCTGGTCTGGATTCCATTGGCTTTGCGGAGAGCTTCTGATATCAGTTTTTTTTCAAATGCTTCGACCCGCTCTTTAAACGTGCCGTTCGATAGGGACTGATTATCCGTTTGGGAAGCATTCTGTACGTTCAGGGGAAGATCATTGACCTGAATGATTTCGTCGCGGCTCAGAACCACCACCTGTTCAATAATATTTTCCAGCTCTCTCACATTACCGGGATAATCGTATTTCATCAACCGGTCCAATGCCTCACGTGAAAAGCCGTCTATCTGTTTTTGGTTTTGATCGGCATAGCGTCGTATAAAATGATCGGTAAGAACGGGAATATCTTCCCGGCGTTGTCGCAGAGGCGGGAGATGTATTTTAACCACATTCAAGCGGTAATAGAGATCCTGGCGAAAGAGACCTCTCTTCACCCGTTCTTCCAGTGGTTGGTTGGTCGCGGCCAGGATGCGCACATCGATCGAAAAAGGAGTGGAGGAACCAATTCGTTCGATTTGCTGCTCCTGCAAAACGCGCAGGAGTTTTACCTGGGTATGGAGAGGAATATCGCCGACTTCATCGATAAAGAGAGTCCCGTGATTTGCCGCTTCAAAACGTCCTGGTCGTTGCTGTTGGGCACCGGTAAATGCGCCTTTTTCATGACCGAACAATTCACTTTCGACAAGATTGTCGGATAGAGCAGCCATGTTGACGGCCACAAAGGGTTGATCCCGGCGGTTACTGGCATAATGTATTGCTTTGGCCACGAGCTCTTTGCCGGTACCGCTTTCCCCGGTGATCAATACAGTGGCAGGGCTTGGCGCCACCCGTGCAGCAATATTCAGAGCCTGTTCCATCGTCGGACTGGTGCTGATGATACCTTCAAAGGAAAGGCGTTCGTTGACGAGTTGCCGTAATCTCTTGTTTTCCGATACAAGCTGTTTGTGTTCCAACGCTCTGGAAATGGTCAGATCGAGCTGTTCCAGATCCACCGGTTTGGTTATGTAATCAACAGCGCCCTTCTTCATCGCTTCTGTAGCATCCTCAATACTGCCATAGGCAGTCATCATTATTACATCGATATTGGGATTCAATGCTTTGATTTGTTTTAATAATTCTGCCCCGTCCAGTTCGGGCATGCGCATATCGGTTAGAACCAGGTCTATCGCTTGCTGCCGGAGGATCTCCAGAGCTTCCTGCCCGTGTTGAACAGCATGGATGGCATGTCCTCTTTTTTTTAAATATCCGCCCAGCATTTCCCGCTGGGATTTTTCGTCGTCCACGATGAGTATTTTGTTTGACATGTTTACTCCGTTACGGGTAGATAAATTGTAAATACTGTACCTTCTTCGGGCTTGCTTTGCACATCGATCGTGCCATGATGTTGAGAAATGATCTGCTGTACGATGCTCAGACCGATTCCCGTACCCGTTTCCCGGGTGGTATAGTAGAGATTGAATATTTTGTCAAGCTCTTCTTCTTTGATGCCTTTGCCGCTATCTGTTATTTTGATCTCGAGACGATTATCCTGTTCTCTACATGAGAAATGAATCCGATCTCCTTCGGAACAGGCTTGCAGTGCGTTTTGGCCGATATTGAGAAATACCTGTCCAAGCCGGTCTGCATCCGCTTCAATTTCCGCCATGGAAGCGCAATCGCTTGTGATTCGGATTCCTTTGTCCGCAGAAGATTGCTGTAAAAGCCTCATCACATTTTGTAAGACAGATTTGATATCAATTTTTGTTTTATTCAACTTGCCGGGTTTTGCAAATTGCAGGAATTGCTGGATGATATCGTTAATCCTGCGGGTTTCATTGACCATGGTGAATGCCATCGCGTTGTATTCATCCTCGTCCTCTAGCGGTTTGAATTCAGTTTTAAAACGCTGCGCAATCATCCCGATGGCGTTCAGGGGATTGCGAATCTCATGTGCCACGCCGGAGGCCAGATGCCCCATGGCGGATATCTGGTTTTGACGCTTTAAATTTTTTTCCAGTTTTTTTCGTTCTGTAATATCTTTAACCACAGCGAAAATCGAGTCCAGCTCATCCTCCTCCGACATGACCAGACCGATATAGAGCGATACGACGTATTCCTGACCATTGAGAAATATTTTTTCCTCCTCATAGCGATGCGATCGCTTTGCGAGAAGCGCTTCTCGCAGATAAGGACAGAGAGCTTTGAGTTCGGTTTCACAGGGTTTTCCCAATAGCTTTGCCGCCCGTACCTGAAAAAGCTGCTCTGCAAGCGAGTTGACCAGAGTGAGGTTGCCATTGCGATTGATGGCAACGACAGCATCCGACATGTTTTCGAGGATGTTACCGGCATAGCTTTCGATGCGCTGATAGGCTTTTTGCAACTCGCGATAGTTTTGATGGCTGATCACCCAGTTGGCCACGATGGCCCCGAATATGAGTAAAAGCAAAGAGGATATCACAATCCGGGTGATGCTGTTGCGCTGTGTCTCCTCTATGTGTCGAGTTCCCAGACCGAGGCGGAGGATTTCCTGTTGTGCATAGGAAAAGGGATGGATGATTTCCAAAACTTTTTCGTTCTCATAGTCGACAAACCTTGTCTGTAATTCCCCGGATTGCAGTGAATCGTTGCTGCTTTTAAATGGTAAGGTCAGAAAAGAATCTGCCGACATGGTGCTCATGGAATCCACACCTTCGGTAGCGATTAAAATATTGGCTGTATCCTGAAGGACGATATACTCGATGCCCGGGTTTTTACCGATGTTTTGAATAAGCTTGCCCAGTCCGATGGTTTTGCGAAAATCGAGCATCTGCTGCGCATCGATATTGAGGACGATAACGCCGTCGAGGCGGCGTCGCTTGGCAACAGCAAAGCGCTGCCCCGGCCCAAAGCGGCTGCTGTGCAATCCCATAATCAATTCATCATTCCCCTCGATCCGAATGGCGTGCATGAGCACGGGAGATGCCTGAGATTGAATGTTGTGGAGGTGCGCATGAGAACTTTTAATGCGTTTGCCTTCCTCATTGTAGATGTTGATTCGAAAAATACGGTTCTGTTCCGATAACGCATAAAGCTTTTCATCCGATAAAGCACCCAAATAATCGAGT
>CAZSOP010000059.1:0-9483 GCA_964608385.1 uncultured Cytophagia bacterium | reverse complement strand
CGTTATTGAGCAATCGTTCGGCAACCAATTCTTCTGCAAGGGCATAAGAAACCAGGCTATTCCTCGATCCCTCTTCCAATGCCGTGATCAACGCTTTGGATTCTTCCTGCAAAATATGGACAAGCTCTCTTCTTGCGCTGATAATGTCCACGACAGCGGATACCAGCAATATGGCTGCCAGCAACAGGGTTACGGGTACCAGCACTTTGATACTTACCTGAAAAGGTCGCCGGGCTATGTTTGATTTTTGTTGAAAAGGAGATTGCATCTGTATGGTGATCCGCTCTCTTTTTTTTAAAAAATGTACGATTATTTTGGTTTTAAATCAATAATGTTCGACTATTTCGTCGAAAAGATCGACTGTATGGTCGATTTTTCTCGTCTGGGTTTTTCTTTTTTTTCGTTTTGTTGTTATTTTTTATTGAAAACATTCAAGTTATATTTATTTCATGTTCCAATGCCGAGTTTTGGCATACTGCTTGCAAATAAAATACCAGAATTAGTGCAATAAAGGAGAAAAGCGATGAATCGTTTTTTACAAATAATTCTCATCACTGCAGTTTGGATGATCTTTGTCTCAACCGGGGTCGTCGCTCAAACAGAGAGCAATGAAAACAAAGCGGTGGAAAATAAAGAAATACCGGTCTACAACCCCAAGGCTCCGGATCATGACGGTGATGGCATTCCCAATGGTCAGGATCCGGACTATCAGCGAAAAGCCGGTCAATCCTCTGTGGATAAGAACGACGTCGGGCAGCAGTCGCTTTCCGGAGAAGGAGAGTCTAATGCCGGAGAGACGGATGCGGATACCGGGCCGGACGTTAATTCAAGTCCAAACAATGCGCAATTGAAAAATCGACAAGGCCACTCCAACGGATTTGTCGATGAGAACGGCGACGGTCTGAACGATAATGCCCCGGATGCTGATGGGGACGGTATTCCCAATGGCCAGGATGAAGACTATGAGCCTCCCCGTGACGGCAGGGGCTGGGGAAGAGGCCACGGCATGCATGGTTTCATCGATGAGGATGGCGATGGATTTAACGACAATGTTTCCGTTTTCTTTGAGCCTGATGGAAAAAGAGAGGGATGGCAGCGACCGGAGGAGTGTTTTGGCCGGGGAGCCCGAGCTGGTCAGGAATTTGGCCGGGAACCGGGAAAGGCCGGTGCCGGCGGTAAAGGCAAAGGCCCCGGAGGCGGTAAAGGTGGCGAATAAACAGTTGTACTTTTGAATGATTAAATCCACATAAACCAGGATGACAGATATGAACGTATTTATTTTACTTTTTTCAATGCTTCTGATCCTCGTCGCAGTTCCTGTTCAGGCTCAGTTTGGTGTTTCGTTTCAAACCTATGGGGGTTATGCCAGCAATGTATTTGCCAATTATCGTCAATTACCCGATTATTACAATGCTCTTACTGCCGGCCTCTATCATGACTGGATCGATTCCAGTTCCGGCTTGCGCTTCTCCTACCAGGGTGATTTGACCCTGCTTGATGAGTATAATTATCGAAATTTTCATACGCATGAATTTGGAATAAAAGTATACAAGTATACAAGCCCGGCGGGCAACAGACTGAATGCCGGTGTTGATATCGCAAAACGGCTTTATAACGAGGACTATCGCTGGTATGAATATGATCAGGTGTATGCTTATAGCAATATTAAGGTCATTCTATTACATCAACTCTATGGTTATGCCGGCGGCGATTTTGGGGTGCGCAAGTATAGCCTCTTGATTCCCTTTTCTTACTGGCAGAGTACATGGTTTTTGCGCCTGAGCCGTTTTTTGACACCGGTACGTCGGTGATTCTTGAGGGAAACTATTTTCTAAAAACCTATCTCAATAACAACACAGTCAGCCCCCTGCCGGCGTTTCCCGAACTCTATACCTCCGGTAATGGTAACAACAGACAAATCTTTTCGCTATTTACGTGCTTTACAGCCGATCACCCTGACAGTCGATCTCGCCTGGATGCAAAATTTTTCCAATGATCCCTATTACGATTATAAAAAGAGCTATTTTTCCGTCGGGCTGGCTCAAAGGTTTTAACCGAGTACCTCTCAGGAAATTTTGATTCTCACTTGTATATTCCCTCGCAAATGCATACATTTTATTAAGAGCTGTCAATTGATACTTGCATCGCCTGGAGGTGAATATGTACGTGTATCGTTTTGTCCTGATGATTCTGGTCAGCGCCTGCTTGATCTCTGCAGCAGAAAACAATTCTGCCGGGCGTTGCATGGTTTGCCACAAGGAAAAAACAAGGGGTCTCTACAATCAATGGTTTAATTCCTCTCATGCCATGCACAATGTTACCTGTATAGATTGCCATCGGGCGAAAAAAAATGAAAAGGATGCATTTTTACATTACGATTCCTACATTGCCACTCTGGTTACTCCAAAGGATTGCGGTACCTGTCATCCTGCAGAAATGAAAGAAGTGTCTGGTTCTCATCATGCCAGGGCCGGACAGATTCTGGAAAGCAATGATGCGTATCTCGCCCACGTTGCTGCCGGCCATCCGGTTGCGATTCAGGGATGTGAAAGTTGTCACGGTGCCAATATCGTCATCGACAGCAAGGCTGAGAACAAGCTGGCCAAAACCACATGGCCCAATTCCGGTATCGGTCGTATTAATCCGGATGGCTCGCTGGGCTCCTGCAATGCCTGTCATACCCGCCATGCCTTTTCCCGCGCCCAGGCCCGTCAACCGGAATCGTGTTCAAAATGTCACCTCGGTCCGGACCATCCACAAAAAGAGGTCTACGAAGAATCCAAACATGGCAATGCCTATTACACCAATATCGGTCAAATGAATTTAGCGGCCGATCCCTGGGTGGTGGGGGAGGATTATTTTGCAGCTCCCACCTGTGCCAGTTGCCATATGTCTGCCACGTCAAAACAACGCTATAATCACAATGTCGGTCGGCGTATTTCCTGGACGTGTCGTCCGCTTTTTTCCACGAAAACTGAAAACTGGGTTGAAAAACGCAATAATATGAAGGATGTTTGCCGGACCTGCCACGGAGATGTTTTTGTCGCCGGCCATTATTATCAGTACGATGCCACGATCAGGCTCTACAACGAAAAATTCGCCGAACCGGCAAATCGCATCATGACTCTGGTACGACAGCAAAATTTATTGGAAAAACCGGCGCATTTTGCCAATCAAATCGAATGGACCTTTTGGGAGCTCTGGCATCATGAAGGCAGGCGCGCACGTCATGGCTCGGCTATGATGGGTCCTGACTATACCTGGTGGCATGGATTTTATAAAGTGGCCAAACATTTTTATCTTAAATTCATTCCGGAAGCGCAATCTTTCCGGAACGAAACCGTCAATAGCGTTATCGACAGCCTTTTCACCCATGACCCCATGCATCAATGGATCAACCAGGAGACAGGCAAGCTGCGGCGCAATATTCGCAATGGCAGCTTTGAAGAACTGTACAAACAGATGTTTGAACAATAATTTCCAACGCCATTTGTAAAACGCTGATATCCCGGTCAACTCATGAAGGAGAAGGTGGTCTTTCGGGCCGAAGGGCAGATACAATGACCAGTTCGGACAGGAGTCAATGTTAAAACAATATATCAATTTTATACGATCGGTTTCGTTCAATACAGTTGGCAAAACCGGTGTTATTCTCACGACAGCGACTTTTGTGACCTTTATTATTTTTGAGTTTTTCCATACCATTGGTGTGTTTAAAAATGCCTATATCGGTCTTGTGACCTATCTGGCTTTTCCCGCACTCTTTATTTTAGGATTGATACTGATTCCCATCGGCTGGTACCGATACAAAAAGGAGAGCGGCAAATCGACTCAGGAGTTGCTCAATCGACAATTCGACACCGGCCAGATTCTGCCACGGTTATGGGGATCCAGAGTTATGCGCACCGTATTTTTGCTGACCCTGGTTAACATCGCCATCCTCGGTTTTGCTTCAATGCGTATGTTGCATTTTATGGATCAATCCCGCTTTTGTGGCACAGCCTGTCACCAGGTTATGAATCCCGAATGGGTCACTTATCAGCGCTCGCCGCATGCCCGTGTCGCTTGTGTTGAATGCCACGTCGGCGAGGGTCTGGATGCCCTGGTTGCATCCAAATTAAATGGACTCAGACAGATGTATCTCGCCGCCTTAAATTTGTATAACCGCCCTATTCCCACCCCGGTTCATCAATTACGCCCGGCACGGGAGACTTGTGAAAAGTGCCATTGGCCTGAAAAGTTTTTGGGTCAACGATTAATAACACATGTGGACTATGACGATGATAGTCTCTCCACACCATCCTATAATACTCTTAATGTTAAAATCGATGCAGGTACCGGTGGCAAAACCCCGGGGGCGCACTGGCACATTGCAGAATCGAACCGAATTTCCTATACCTCTTTAAAGGATGAACGACGAGTGATCACCACTGTTTGGCAGAGGCGATCGGATGGGTATGCGATAATCTATCACGACAATCGATATCCTTCTCAATCCAAAGAGGAACAGCGCGTTATGGATTGTATTGATTGCCACAACCGCGCCACCCATATTTATAAAACGCCGCAGGATGCTGTTGACGAGCGCATCAGGGGCGGGACACTCGACCGCACTTTACCGTTTATTAAAAAAGTATCGCTCGATGCAATTATGCACCAATATCCCGACTCTGCAAGTGCGAGAACAGGAATTGCAAATCATATGAATGCTTTTTATCAAAGAGATTATCCGGACGTTTTCCTGAAGAAACGAAAACAGATCGATAGTGCTATTCGCACATTGCAGGATATTTACGCAATCAATATACATCCTTATATGAACATCACCTGGGGTGCTTATCCGTCGCATCTGGCTCATCACCAGGACCTGGGTTGTTTTCGCTGTCATCATCATAACATGGTCAATAAAGATGATGAGGCCATAGCGCATGATTGCACCCTCTGTCATTCTATTTTAGCGTTGGACAGCGACTCTCCCTATGCATTTCTGATGCAGAGTGATTCATCCAAAACGGGCGCCATGCAGCGCTTTTTAAAATCTGAATTTTTCAGAACGCATTTTTGATTTTTTCTGTCGCCTGCCCCGCCTTTTATATTTTGAGGATAAATCTTAATATTTTGCTGTCCGTAAAAATTCAATTGATTTGGTTATGGGAAATGGCTATCTTTTAAACATTCTTTGAATCAATTAGAATGATTCATCCAATTTATCGAGGTAATGAGCGTTGAACAGTCCCTTTATAAAGATCGAGCGTGAAGAATCCCTGAGTCATAAAGTGGAAAAACAAATCCGGGACGCGATATCTCAAAAGATTTTTCTTCCTGGAGACAAGCTGCCCGGTGAAAATGAGCTGGCTATGCGTTTTGGTGTTAGCCGTACCGCAATCCGGGAAGCTATGCGACTGCTCGCCGGGCGGGGATTGGTCGATATCCGCCGGGGCAGCGGCATTTATGTTTCTAATATAGATGTCAACCACATTATCGATCCATTTTATTTTATGTTGGAAATGAAAAGCGGTGATAAAGGATTCTTACATCTTGTCAATGTACGGCTTTTCCTCGAGCCGGAAAACGCCCGGCTCGCAGCACTGCATCGGAGTGAAAAAGAGCTGGATCTGCTGCAAAAGTGTTTAGAGGAAATGAAAAGCAATGACGATACCCCTTCTGAAATGATCAAACGTGATATTGAATTTCACCGAACCATCGCGACCGCGACTAAAAATCCGATTATACCGATTATTATGGAACCGATTTTCCGCTTGTTGTATAAATTTATTTCAACGACCTATCGACAGGTCCATGCACCGGACCTTGCGATTGAAAATCACAGCCTTATTTTGCAAGCCTGCCGAGCGCAGGACGGCGACCGGGCCTATAACATTATGCATAAACACATGACCGAAGCGCGGCAACACGTCAGGATTCTATTAAAGGCAGAATCCTCTCCGTCCTGATTTCCACCACGTATTATCAAGTTGATCTGCACTACTTTTGATACATCTTTTCTGCGAAAATCACAAAAAAATCAAAATTTTCTTGCTTCTTTAGCAAAAGGTTTATATTTTAAACTTGTATGACAACATACAGTATAGATATATGACTGCATATATCTATACCCTTTTTCGAAAGGACATATATGGAATTCAACAAAATTGCCCGCGAAGAGCCCCTCAGTCAGAAAATTGAAATGCAAATCCGAAATGCCATACGGCAAAATTTGTTTCTACCCGGTGACAAGCTACCCGGTGAGCTGGAATTGGCCCAAAAATTTGGCGTCAGCCGGACCGCGGTGCGCGAGGCGTTGCGCATTCTTTCCGGCCGGGGACTGGTCAATATACAGCGGGGAAGCGGCGTCTACATTTCTGAAATCGATGTCGCCTCTGTTGTCGATCCCTTTTACCAGTTGCTGGAAATGAAGTGCGGCCAGGTCAGCCAGCTGCATTTAATTCGGGTGCGTAAATTTATTGAACCGGAAATTGCCCGCCTGGCAGCGATACATTGCGACGATAGCGATATCGATTTTTTAACGTCTAATTATGCTCAAATGTCCGACCGAGCAGAAAAACCTGAAGAGATGATCGATGTTGATATACAATTTCACTTCCGTCTTGCCGAGGCAACGCAAAATCCCATTATTCCCGTCATTATGCAGCCCATTTTTCAATTGCTGCACAAATTTATTCAAGCCACATATAAGCAATCGCATGCCCCTGATCTGGCTCTTGAGAATCACAGAAAACTGCTGAATTGTATGAAGAGTCGTGATCCGGATGCAGCCTTTCAGATTATGAAAACGCATATGGCCCAGGCAGAGGAGCATGTTCTGCAATACTATAAAGAACATGATATTCAGATAACATCTTGATGACCAGGAGGGTTTTATGAATATTTTGACCGCAGTTTTATTGATGATGCTTATTTTCGTTCCATCGAGTCTTGCAGAAGATCAGATGGTAACAAGGGATATTTCTTTTTCGAGTATACCCTATACGGATGTTCCACCGCTTCTGGATGGTGATTTGTCCGATGCCTGCTGGCAGCAGGCGGCGCAAGTGAATGATTTCGTGCTAACAGCCGGTGAGGTGGGCGATGAGCCGCAGCAACCGACCTATTGCCGCTTGCTCTACGACGATAGCCATCTCTATATTTTCTTTCAGTGCAGGGAAGCGGATATGGAAAATATCAAAGCTGCTTGTGAACGCTTTGATGACGAGGATATTCTATATGATGATCGGGTGGAGGTCTTTTTGGATTTAAACCATGATCATCGTTTTTATTATGAAATGGCGGTTAATCCTGCCGGTGTACAGTTTGATCAAAGCGGCTATAACCGTTTGCATGGATCAAAAACCTGTGATTTTAATCCGGGTTGGAATGCCCGATGGCGAGCCAAAACGGCATTGGCTGAGAATGAATGGTTTGCTGAAATAGCGATCGATCTGACGACGTTCGGTATCGAGAAACTCATCCCGGGCATGACCTGGGGATTTAACCTGGCACGTGTACGCCAGCCCGATATAGAAGAAGGCGGAGAGTTTTTCAAACGAGAGCCGCAGGGCGCGGCAGAGTATAGTGCCTGGTCGCTGACAGAGGATACGATTCGGGAAAGCATTTCCAATTTTCATGCCCCGTTGCACTTTGGCGATCTGGTCATTGGAGATCCCGGTTTTAAAGTAGAAAAGATACGCTTAAAAAGTGCAAAGTATGCTTTTGGGCCTTTAGGTGAGCCCTCTACGTTTGGATGGAATCCCCTGGAAATCTCTTTCGATGCGGCAAAAAAGATAGAGGCAACACTCGAACTGGAGGTCATTCCGGAGAGCGAGGAGCCCTGGCAGAAGAGTGAACCCATTACGATATCATCCGGCTCTATGGTTTCGACCTCTTACTGGATACCGGAAATGCTCGAAAACAAGATCGTTATGAAGGTGCTCGACAGGGAAACCGACCGTCAGCTGTATCGTACCAGTTATGTCGAATTGACACCGCCTTTTATCGAGTACAATCTCGAACCTCTCTACACCCGGAATCCGGCTGTCATCGAATCATTAAAGTACCGGATGATGACCGATGCCGAAACCGCAGCCAATTCTTCTGTTGAGTTGATTTTCAAACATGCCGATAGCGGAGATCGGGTTGCCAGCGCCTGGATTGAGAACCCTTCACTGGAATTTTCACCTGTTTTTGATATCACCGAGCTGCGAAAGTTGCACGGCGGCAATTATGTGATCGAATCGATATTATTTGATCGTAACGATGGGACAGCGGTTGCCCGTTTTCAGCAGCATTTGACAAAGTTCGATAACACGCTTCCGGGGACCTTTTATGCCGTTGAGGGGGATTATCATTACGGCGGCATTACCGATCATGCCATCGAGGTGAGGTTTCCATTCTCGGCAAAATTTGTTTTCTGGAAACAGGCTTCATATATCCCGTGGTGGGATGTGGAGCAGGTGGCAATGACCAATGAATTTGTCGAAGCATGGGGCGGTGGAAATCAGGGATGCAATGAGCCCATGCAGGATCGCGAAGGGCGTTATATCAAGGTTGAATTGCTGGAAAATTCTGCGGCACGGGTCAAGGTGCATTGGCGTTATGCACTGAGTGATCCGCATTATAATATCTATTTTAACGAATGGGTTGATGAGTACTATTATCTTTATCCGGATGGCGTCGGCGGCCGGCAGGTTAATCTATGGCCGAACAGCAGTACCCGCCATGAATCCTTTGAGGTGTTGCTGGCAAAACCTCCGGGGGTACAGACCAAACAGCTTTTTGATCAAGAGTTCGCTACTCTGACCAACTTGAAGGGCGAGGGCTATTCAAATAAAGATCTCAACAAAAATCGTGATTTTCACCGCAATTTCATCGCTGAGCATAAAGAGTTTGTGGTGGAAGTGCATTTTAAGGAGCGACTGCATCCGTTTACGGTTTTTGCCTTGCGTGATGAGCTTTTGCCCGGAACCACTCCCGATCGTGTTACGGTTTGTGCGCGCGACGTCGGCCATGCGGACCGGCGCGGTCACTGGCCCGCCTCGCGATATCAGATCGATGGTTATAATACGCCCGGTCTCGATGTGCCGCATCATGGTAATATCGGTAATATTCAGGCTATGGTCGATGAAAGCAATCAACCGACCACCTGGACGTATTTGATCGGGGTGGCGGAAGAAGAGAGCGAAAAACCGATGCAATATGCCAAGAGCTGGCTTTATCCCGGCGAGTTTGTTTCAGCCTATCCGTCGACGCAATATGATGGCTATTCTTTTGCCCAGCGTGCCTACTTGTTTACCATTAAGCCGCAAACCCCGAATTGCCGCTTGACATTCGTACAGGAGAAAACGGCTGTAGAAAATCCGGTTTTGATTTTTTCCGGAAGCGATCAGGAGGTTGCAGAGGTTTTGTTGAACGAAACCCCGCTTGACCAACAGAATATCAAACGCGGCAGAACCCGGTCAGGGGATATCATTCTGTTTCTAGAGACCT
>CAZSOP010000058.1:0-13085 GCA_964608385.1 uncultured Cytophagia bacterium | reverse complement strand
AGAGAACAAGACAGAGGATCTGTTGTCACTGCTGGGTGCGGTTGTCATCATGGCGGTTATCGTTCTCGCGGCAGTTGGCTTTATCGGTGTGCTCATTTGGCAGAAGATGTCGCAAAATGTTCAAACGCCATAGGTTATCTTTTGTTTTTCAGGAACTTGTTGGTTTACAGCGGGTTTAAGCAGTAAAACATTTTCCTTGATTAAAAGGACTAGAATGTTTAATTTTGCCTCTAAATATACACCTATGGTAAGCCACCTTAGCTCAGTTGGTAGAGCGGCTCACTCGTAATGAGCAGGTCGTCGGTTCGAATCCGACAGGTGGCTCTTTTTATTGAATACGATGGGCGCGCCTTGTGAACATATCATTAAAAACCGGTTATACAAAAGCTGTTCCTTTGTCACGATGCTGCCCCGGCAGATGCAGCAATGCATCGCAATCAATATCCAGAAAAACTGTTCGTATATTGTGAGTGTAAACTATGAATAAAATATCTCTGTACGCTATTCTTTTGCTTCTTGCCGCTACGGTCTATGGCTATTCTCCGGGTACCATTGGTTACCAGTTTTTACGCACCCATACCGGCGCCCGGCCGTCGGCAATGGCCGGCTCTTTTCTTGCCGTTCCGGGTGATATCCACAATATTTACTACAATCCGGCCGGTATCAACCGTATTCCCGTTTCTTCAGCGACCTTTACCTACCTGGATCATTTGCTCGATGTAAAATCCGGCTTTGCCGGCTATGTTCATCCCAATATTCTGAATGGTAATATCGGCGTCGGCGCCCTTTATGTCGATTACGGCAATTTCGAAGGTGCTGATGAACAGGGCAATCCGACCGGTGATTTTGGCGCTTCCAGCGTTGCCCTGTCGCTGACCTATGCCACCTATTTGATCAACAATCTGTCGCTGGGTGCAACTGCCAAATTTATCCATGCATCGATAGAATCGCATTCGTCCAATGCCGTCGCCCTCGATGCCAGTATCATGTATGCCGTACCGCGGCATGATCTGCATATCGCCGTCGGTGTTTTTAATCTTGGAGAGACTCTGACGCCTTTTGTCGACCGAAAAGAGGAGCTTCCGGTTAACTTGAAAGCGGGTGTTTCCAAAAAACTGGCTCACCTGCCGCTTTTGGTTTCTTTAACCCTTTACAAATACAATGAAGAACAATGGCACGGTGCTGTAGGCGGCGAATTTATCCTTACCGATTACCTTTTCTTTCGCCTCGGCTATGACCATATCGGGCGCGATATGCAAACCGGCTCATCGCGTGACCGTTTTGCCGGTGCGGCAATGGGATTCGGTGTCCTGTTCAAATCTCTGCGCTTTGATTATGCGCTCACATCTTTCGGAGATCTCGGTACGCTGAACCGCTTTACACTTGCCGGTCATTTTTAAGACAGGTTGTGTTCATAAACCATTCCGGCTGAACCATGAAACGTAAAAAAATTACCGTTACAGACATACTCGGCATGAAAAAAGAGGGCAAAAAGATTACGGCTCTCACCGCCTACGATTATCTCTTTGGATGCCTGCTCGATGAGGCTGGGCTGGATATTATTTTGGTTGGAGATTCCTGTGCAATGGTGGTACAGGGCAGAGAAACGACGCTCTCATTCACCATGGAGGATGCCATATATCACAGCAAAGCTGTACGCCGCGGCGTTAAGCGTGCTTTGCTGGTCGCTGATATGCCATTTTTGAGCTATCAGGTCTCTGCTGATAAAGCCGTTGAGCATGCGGGTGTTCTTTTTAAAACCGCGGATGTCGATGCCGTCAAGCTGGAAGGCGGAAAGGCGGTTGCCGGTGCCATCAAGCGAATCGTTACCGCCGGCATGCCGGTCATGGGGCATCTCGGCTTGACGCCGCAGTCGATTAAAACCTTTGGCTCTTATGATACCCGGGCAAAAGAACCGCAGGAAGCCGAACAGCTTTTACAGGATGCTCTCAGCCTGCAGGATGCGGGTGCTTTTGCCGTGGTGCTGGAAAAGATTCCTGCAGAGCTGGCCAAAAAAGTGACACGGGCATTAACCATTCCCACGATCGGCATTGGAGCCGGTCCTTTTTGTGATGGCCAGATTCTGGTAACGCAGGACATGCTCGGCATATTTGATAAATTCCGGCCCAAATTTGTACGGCGTTATGCAGACCTGGCTCATGAAATACGCAATGCCTGTCAAAAATATGCCGAAGAGATTCGCAACGGCACGTTTCCATCCTCCACTGAAAGTTTTAATGATTGAAACAACAGGCTGAATTCGAATTATGGAAACCATTACAACGATTAAAGATATGTCCAGTCGAACGCAGGCGTTGCGTCGGGAAAAAAGAATCGGATTCGTGCCCACTATGGGCTATTTACACAAAGGTCACCTGCGGTTGCTTAAAACGGCAAAGTCGCTCAGCGACGTAACGGTCTTGAGCATCTACGTCAACCCGTCACAATTCGGGCCGGGTGAAGATTATAGTATCTATCCGCGCGACCTTGAGCGGGATCATCGCCTGGCAGAAGAGGCGGGAGCAGATTTTGTTTTTCAGCCGCCTGATGAGGAAATGTATCCGCCGGGCTATCAAACCTGGGTATCGGTAGATGAAATGACGCGCCATCTTTGTGGCGCTACCAGGCCTGGCCACTTTCGCGGGGTCACCACGGTGGTGACAAAGCTTTTCAATATTGTGCGGCCGCATCTCGCTGTATTCGGTCAGAAAGACGCACAGCAGGCGCTGGTGATCAAACGCATGGTTCGCGATCTCAACATCGATGTTGATATTGTTATTGCCCCGACGGTTCGCGAAACGGATGGGTTGGCAATAAGCTCGCGCAATAAAAATCTGACGCCGGAGCAGCGCCGCGCTGCTCCGCTGATCTATCAGGCGCTGCAAAAATGCAGCAAACGTATTCAACAGGGTAACCGGGATTGTGCCAGACTAAAAAAAATGGTTCGGGATGTGATATCGGAGAATCCGTTGCTGCAAATAGATTATGTCGAATGCGTCGATCCGGATCGTTTGCAACCGCTGCAGCACATCTCCACATCGGCTCTGATTGCTGTTGCCGTGCGCATCGGAAAGGTGCGGCTTGTCGATAATATTATTGTCGATATTTGAGCAAATTTATCGCTTTGCGCTAAAAAAACGGTTGATTTTAACCCTATTTTTGTTACCTTTATGACATACACCCTGTCATAGTGGTTGGTTGTCACAATGCAGGCGTATCAATACAAAGGAGTGTGACGCGTTATGAAAAGGAGATTTTTACTCATTTTGTCTTTGGTGATCTGTCTTCCCGCCGTGGTTCCGGGCCAGTTTAAGACCCAAACCAAACCGGTGGATATCGCTGAAACGTTAAAAAATCCTTTGGGCATCGCTCGCAATCTTACCGGTATTTTGGGATTGAACCCAGACCAGTTGTCTATTTCGCATTCCTACCAGGTCGGTATGATGAGCAGCGGTGGTCGTTCCTTTACTCAGGGAATGTACCTCAATACCCTCAGTTATCAATTTTCGATTCCATTATTCGTATCCGTGCAATGGGGTCTTGCCCATCAACCCGGTTCATTTTTAGGGGGTGAGTCGGTGTTAAACAGCGGTCCATTTTTGTCGAATGCACGTATCATCTATAAACCTTCAGAGACTACTACCCTTCGTTTTGAGATACAGCAATATCCGGGCGGGTATTATCCCTATGGCATGAATGGCATGTCACGACACGGGTTGGAGTAAATAAACAGCGACTGAAACAGTCGTTAACCGAAACTATATGAGTTGAGGGGAAGCCTTGAATAGAAAAAAATCGCGCAATCGGCGAACCAACGTGCACACCGCGAAAAGCACGCGCAAGAAATCCGATAGAGAGGCGTTGTTATTCTGGAACTCGGTTAAACAACGCCTTAGTATGGTTGCGGTCTGGTTTTTGGTAGCGGTCAATACCATATTGATTCTGTCTCTGATCATTCGCTTTGTAAAACCATACCAGCCCAATCCGCCTGCCAACAGCTATGAAAGTGTGGCCAATGAAGACCCGCTCAAAATAGAAGTGTTGAATGGTTGCAATATTCAGGGGCTGGCCGGTGAATATGCCGAATTCTTACGACAGGAACACTATGATGTCGTACGTATCGACAACGCCAGAACCTTTGACTATGCAAAAACCATCCTCATCGACCGGCAAACACGAGATCGCAAAGTCATCATGGAGCTGGCAAAGCTGATGGGAATATCACAGGAACGGGTTTTGCCTATCACAAACAACGATGTACAGGCGGCAGCAACCATTATTTTGGGGGTCGACTACAAGTCTTTGAAATCCTATGAACGACTACGCTAGACCGGGCTTTGGTTGAGCAAAAAAGGGTTGTTCATCTTTACTGCGCTCTGCAATTGAGACTCTATAAGCAATGAATCAGATTGCTGAAAGCATGAGAACCGGCAACAATGTTCACACTCTCTTTCTGGCTATATAATGTTATAATCATTCCCTTGCTTGTTTTCGCCGCTACACTTGCCGGGTTTTTTAATAAAAAAATCGCTGCCGGCCTGGCCGGGCGTAAATCTCTTTTTGAAAAGCTGAATAAAGACCTGAAAATGCTGGATTACGCAAGACCCCGTGTTTGGTTTCATGTCTCCTCCATGGGTGAATTTGAACAGGCAAAACCGGTTATGGCCTACCTGAAGGCGCACTTTCCCCATCTCATCGTTATTCTCTCTTTTTATTCTCCTTCCGGTTTTAATCATGCCGCTGCTTATCCGCATAAGGATGTCGTCTGTTATATGCCGGTGGATACCTGGCGGCAGGCCGGAATGTTTATCCGCCTTATCAGGCCGGTGTTGGCAGTGGTCGTTCGCCATGATATTTGGCCCAAC
This sequence comes from uncultured Cytophagia bacterium, assembly GCA_964608385.1. Classification (GTDB taxonomy): domain Bacteria; phylum Zhuqueibacterota; class Zhuqueibacteria; order Residuimicrobiales; family Oceaniaggregativiventaceae; genus Oceaniaggregativivens_A. Next base: position 8,220 of record CAZSOP010000058.1, on the reverse strand, counting down.
CACATGTGGCGGCTGAAAAAAGAATCGATTCCCGCCGTGCTTATTGATGCCAGCATTTCCGAAAAAAAAGTATCCACCTACAAGCGATTTGCCTTTCTGTTGAAACCCTTTTTTGCCTGTTTTGACAGCATATTCGTGGTTTCCGAAGAGAACAGGCAGCGGTTTTTAACCGTCTTTCCGTGGCCGCAGCGCATCCACAATTGCGGTGACAGTCGCTATGACCAGGTTTATCAGCGCGCGCATGAAAAAGGGAAAATCCGCCTGCTTTCCGAGAAAGGGATTTTTCAACAGCAACATTGCTTTATCGCCGGCAGCATCTGGCCAGGCGATGAGAAAAATTTGCTCGCCGCTGTTGATTATTTTCTCAGCCGCAATAAAAAAAATCGCGTTATCCTGGCGCCGCATGAAATTAATCGGAAACATATTCATGCTTTGGTGAGTTACTTTGACCAAAAGAGCGCTCTCTACTCACAACTCGGCCCCGATAGCGACTGGTCATTTCGGATTCTCATTATCGACAAGATCGGTCTGCTGGCCAATCTCTATGGATTTGCCTCTCTGGCCTTTGTCGGTGGCGGATTCGGCTCTGGAATTCATAATGTTCTTGAACCGGCAGCACATGGCTGTGCGGTTGCTTTTGGTCCTAAATATCAAAATTCCGCCGAAGCTGTAGAACTGATCAAGAGAAAGAGCGCTTTTTTGGTAAAGAATTCGCGTGATGCCGGCGAGTTGTTACAGACACTGGTCGATGATATCGAGAAGATAAACGCATACGGGAAAAAAGCGTTCGAACTGGTTGAAAAGAATCTCGGTGCATCGGAATGCACGGTGAAGAAACTTGAACCCTATATATCCTAAAAGAGGTACAACAGAATATGGATGAACTACAAGCTGTGCAGTGGAAGGATGGAAAAGTACTCATATTGGATCAACAAAAATTGCCCAATGAACTGGTGCTTTTATCCATATCGGATTATAAAAATGTCGTAAACGCGATCAAGGCGTTGAATGTCCGCGGGGCGCCGGCGATCGGAATCGCAGCTGCCTATGGCGTCGTTCTGTCGTTGTGGCACCTGGGCGACGGTGACCGCGCTGCCTTTCTCGAAACCGCCAATCAGGCGATTAATGATTTGAAGAAGAGCAGACCGACGGCAAAGAATCTCTTCTGGGCGCTCGAAGAAATGCGCCTCGTGCTCAGCAATAATCTCAATCGTCCGCTGAACGAGATCAGAAGGGTACTGTTGGAAAAAGCCAGGCGGATTCATCAGGATGATATTCAACGCTGTAAAAAAATCGGCGAACACGGAGCCGGCCTTATTGCCATGAGAAGTACGGTTCTTACCCATTGCAACGCCGGTGCTCTCGCTACCGGCGGTTATGGTACCGCATTGGGGGTGATTCGCGCCGCTGAAGACAAAGGCAAGAAAATTCGTGTCTTTGCCACGGAAACCCGTCCGCTTTTACAGGGCGCGCGCCTGACCGCTTTTGAATTGATGGAAGATGATATCGATGTTACGCTTGTGTGCGATAGCATGGTCGGCTATCTGATGCAGAAAAATATGATCGATGCCGTTGTGGTGGGCGCTGATCGTATCACGCGCAACGGTGACGTCGCCAACAAAATCGGTACCTACTCTGTTGCGGTGTTGGCAAAGCAACATTCGGTGCCGTTTTACGTGGCTGCACCGCTGTCGACGTTCGATTTTGATCTCAAAAGCGGTGATGAAATACCGATTGAGGAACGTCAGGCGGACGAAATCCGCCAAATCGGACCGATTCAGCTTGCTCCGGAAGATGTCGCGGTATTGAACCCGGCATTCGACGTGACACCGGCCTCCCTGATCAGCGCGATTGTCACCGAAAAAGGCGTTCTGAAACCACCATACCCGCAAGCGATAGATAAATTAAAAATTAACTCTTGATTATCAATAGAAAAAAGGCTATATTAATCGGATAAATCGTAAAATGAATTTATATTCAGACGGATATGGGCCGGGAAATCCCGTACCCGGTTTTGGGGAATTTGATCAGCCTTTGTCCTCTGAAGGACATAGTCTATGTGTCCCGATTATACTGTAATAAAAATTCAATAAAAGACAGGAGAAATCATGAAACGCACATTGATTCGTCTCATTCCCGTGCTCTTTGTTATTGTCGGCCTGGTTCTGGTCGCCTGTCAATCCAAGGAGCTCACTTCAGCCAAGGTTTATATTCAGCAGGACCAATGGGATAAGGCCATTGCACAGCTCGAATTGGCGGTTAAAAATTATCCAAATGATGCCGAAGCTCACTATCTTCTCGGCGAAGCATACGCCACCAAGGGCAAATTTGAACAAATGAATGAAGAGTATGAAAAAAGTCTGGAAATTACCGATGAATTCGCTCAGCTTATCTCAGCGTCACAGGATAAATACTGGGTGCAAACCTTTAATAAAGGTGTGCGGATGATCAACCAGGATAGCACCGAAGCGGCGATCAATGCTTTTAAAACCGCTCAAAGTATTAACCCCGACCGCCCTGAATCCTATAACAATCTGGCTATTACCTATTTACGCCTGGACAGGATGGACGATGCCGTCCAGATCTATAAAAAGCTTATTGAGGTCGACCCGGATAATTTTAAAGCGATGACAGAACTGGGCCGCTTGTATATTCAGATGGAAGAGTATGAAAATGCAGTCGAGCTGGAGCAAAAGGTTCTGGAAAAAGAACCGGACAATTCGGATGCGATTTTTACTCTGGCAATGGCCTATGACCAGCTGGGTGAACAGGAAAAAGCCCGGGAAGCGTATGAACGCGCTCTGGAAGTCAATCCGGATGACCCGGATTTGCTCTTCAATATCGCCCGAATCAATTTTATGAACAAGGATTACGAGGTCGCTATCGATCTTTTCAAGCAGGTCATTGAAAAGAATCCGGAAGATTATGATGCCAATCTCAATATTGGTAACGCCTTTTTAACCATGGCCGATAATCTGCGCAGGGACTTGCGCGAAAAGGAAAACGAGGGCGAGAAAATCACCGAGGAAGAGGTTGAACAGCTGGAAAACTTTTATCGTCAGTCGATTCCCTACCTTGAAAAAGCTGGAGAGCTGAAGCCCGAGGTTATCAGTATCTGGTATAACCTCGGCGTGGCCTATGTCAATATCGGTGACAGTGAAAAGGGCCAGGAGTATTTTGACAAAGCCGAAGAGTTGGAAGAACAATAGACGATCTTCATAGCAAATGACAAGCCTCGCTGATTAGCGGGGCTTTTTTTTATTTTTCTTGATTTTTGCTGTAAATAGAATTACCTTATAATTTTGCAATTAAATTAACCGAATAGATGACTATAAATTCTCAAAAAGCAGAACGAATCAAAAAAGCCGGAAACATCCCCAGGCATGTTGCCGTCATTATGGACGGTAATGGTCGATGGGCCAAAGCCAGAGGTCTGCCGCGAACCGAAGGACACCGCGCCGGAATTGATTCTGTGAAAACAGCAGTTGAAGCCGCCGGCAGCCTGGATATTCAGGTTCTAACCCTTTATACCTTTTCGTCGGAGAATTGGCAACGACCCAAAAGCGAAATTTCAGCACTCATGTCGCTTCTTTTGACCACCATCAAGTCGGAAGTGGATGAACTGGATCGTAAAAATGTTCGCTTGCAGGCTATTGGTGACATCGATGCTCTCCCCTATGCACCCCGTCTCGGTGTTCTGCGTACCATCGAACGATTGAAAAAGAACACCGGCCTCATCGTAAATCTTGCTTTGAGTTATAGCGGTCGTCAGGAAATCATCAATACAATAAAAAAGATTGCACAACGGGTAAAAGCAGGGACAATCGATCCGCAACACATTGACCAAGCCCTTTTTAGCGAATATCTCCAAACCTATGGCATCGGAGATCCCGATCTTCTCATCCGCACCAGTGGAGAAATGCGCATCAGCAATTTTTTACTCTGGCAGGTCGCCTACAGCGAGCTTTATTTCACCGAAACGCTGTGGCCTGATTTCCGCGATGATGAATTCTTCAAGGCGATAAAAGCTTATCAAAAACGCGAACGTCGCTATGGAAGAGTAAGCGAACAATTCACTGATCGAATCTATTGACAGCACGATCTGCAGGGAACCTGGCATTCTCTTCTTTGTATAAGACAGTGGCGGAACGACCGCTGTTCTGTTGATATCAAAGGCCTGTCATTGAAAAAGGGACGGTTCTATTGCGCTCAAGACGATGGGTTCTGACTCTGGTCATTTTTGCCTCCATCATCACCGCACTGCTGTGGTATAGCTGGCAAGAGTTGAATCCAAACGAAAAATTAAGACAATATCTTCTCGGGCAAATCCGCACCGTAGTCGGTGAGGAATGCGATATCGCCAGAGTTCGCATCAGTGCCGGAACCATCCATTTTATGGGTGTTCGCCTCTTTAGTGACGAACAACATTTTTCCGTTTATATCAAGGATCTGCGGCTGGGATACAGCCTCACCCGCGCTCTAATGCGCGGATTCGATCCCTATGTCTTTTCCCGCAATATTATACTGGAAAATCCGCAAATCACCTTTTATCATAAAAAGAAGGAAACAACAGAACAAAACGAACCGCGCCTGTCGTTTCCCCGCGATTATGAGAAACAACTCACAAACCTGCAATTTCTAAAGCGGTTTTCTATCGTCCGGGGCGAACTTTATTTCAAAGATGAGTGGGAGAACAAAACCCGCCTGGCTCATTCCGTTCAGGGATGGGTCATTGCCACTTCGGAAGATAGTCTCAATTTCCAGCTCGAAGGTAATTTTTATTCCTCCGATACACAAGATTTACTCATCGAAGGCAGGGCAGACCTTAAAAATGGCCGTCTTTTGCAGGCAAAAGCGGTTCTGGAAAATTATCCCCTTAACGGCCCCGCTCCCTTTATGTCGACACAGCAGTTTCAGTTCGTCGATGGTGTCGCCAACGGTCATGCCACGCTCTCACGTCATCCGGAAAATCCCGATTTCCCCTTTTCCCTCGACGGCATGCTTTCGATTCGCAACGGCCGGGCATCGGCTTTGCAGAAAAAAATCACCATAAACGATTTTTCCATGGATGCCGAGCTGAAAAACTGGGATCTGCTGTTGCAAAAAGCCGGCATGAAAGTCAATAACAGCATGGTGAGCCTTAACGGCCGCATCATCAATATCCTTTCTCCCGAATTTCAATTCACATTCAACGCACCGCGTATGCGGGCACAACAAACCCTGAAACCCGTCGATAACAGATTTAAAGACCTGAGCGGTATTTTTACCCTTTCCGCATCCCTTTATGGTAAATTGCCCGACCTGCAACTCTCTGCAACTATCACGGCAAACCGTCTTCAACTCTACCGTACCGAAATGAATAATCTCAATATCTCTGCAGCCTATGATGACCGCAGGCTCTCCATATCAGACTATTCAGCAGAATGGCTGAATCAGCATATCAAGGGGTATCTCGATATCGATATGACTGATTCAAAACACTTTATGGATGGCTTTGTCAGTGCCGAAGGCGATCTCTTGCCCTGGTTACGGCGGGTCGCGAGTGATTCCCTGCAAAGATGCGATGTATGGCTATCCGCCGAAATAGGAGGGAGACTCGCAGAGCCGGCAGTCTTTGGTCAATCCGGCTTTACCCTGGTTCAGGCAAACCATGATTCAATCGCCATGCAAACCGCCTTTGCGCTTAAAAACAAATGGGCGTCTCTGACCAACGTCGATAAAAACGGCAGTCCAAAAATTCAGGGCAGAATTTATTTGGGAGGCGAAGAGTCGCATTTTGATCTGAATGTTCTCAATTTTCATAGAATTGCCGCAATGTTGTGGAGCTATCCCTATGAAGACTATTTCTCACGACAATCTAAAATTCATCTCTCGTTCAGCGGAAAACCGTCTCTGTTTCAAATGAAGGCGGATATCAAGCGCATTGAGGGCAGCTTTTATGAAACCGATTTTTGCAAGATTAACGCCCTTTTTCAGGCAAAGAAAGAGTTTGTTGTTGATGGAGATTTTATTTTATCGCCCACCAGAGAAACCAGGTTGAATGGCTGGTTTAAAGGCAGGAAAAATAAATCCGGACTTTATCTCGAAGAATTTCGCATCGAGGATAATCTGGAATTCTCTCTGGCGAAAATCAATACCGATTCCAGCCTGGAATGGAAGGGCGGATTGGATATCACCGAATTTAATATCAGTTCCCTCTTTTCCGAACCGGATACCACCTGTTATGGATGGCTCGATGGCCACCTCGATATCAACAGTTCGCAGGGAGACCCCTCGGTTGCCGGATTTTTCGCCGTAAACGATTTTTACTGCCGGCAGGGGGGACCCTATTTTTCCAAAGCGGTCTTTTCCGCCGGTAAAAACGGATTTATCCTGGAAAATTTTCTTTTCAATAACTCCGAAACCACTCTAATCGATGCTTCCGGGCGATATTCAGCGCTTAGCGACAGTCTGGCATTCGTCATCAAAGGCGCTGGATTTGACCTCAATACGCTCTCCAGCGCTATTTCGCGGCGGCAGGATATGCTATCCGGGAAAACTCTGGTCGACCTGCGGCTTGGCGGTACTCTGGATTATCCCGATATTCGCGGCATCATCGCCATCAAAGAGGGACAATTCTGGAAGGTTCCTTTTGATGAAATGGAGTTGCGCCTCGGCAACGGCGATAACGGCCTTTACACATCGCATCCCGCTGTGGTGTTAAATAAAATTCGTTTCAAGCGCAAAGGAGATTTTGAGTGCCTGGGAAGCGGCGTCCTGCCCCTGCGCACCAACGACAGTCTGTTTGTGCAACTGCAAGGTGAGGGAAATTTTTTATCCCTGGCTCACGATGTTGAAGATTATTTTAAAAATTCCTACAGCAAGGGTAAATTGCAGATAAAAATGCTGGGAACGCTTCAACAACCCCGGCTCGTCGATGCATCGCTCTCCTTTACCGATGCCGGCATGGAATTCGGTTCCGTCGTTCCCCCTATTACCGATGTAAAAGGGAACATCGAGTTTGAACCGGAGAACCGTTTTGTCCATATCAAAAATCTGCAGGGGAAGATGGGCAAAGAATGGTTTCGCATTTCCAATACCCTTACCACGCCCGACCTCGCGGGACGACCGCTGCAAAATATGGATTTGGGCAACAGTGCCCTCAACCTCGGTGTTTTTGTGCTTGAAACCCGGGAAAAGGGGATACCCCTCAATATCAGCGGGCTGATGGAAAAAAAAGTCCCCGGTTACCTGTGGCTGGACGGTAAACGGGAAGGCGAAAAGTTCTATTTTGCCGGCCCCATCGACCGCGCCGTCCTGCGGGGGAAAATATTTGTGCATGATTTTGAATTCATGTATCCCTTTGATGAGGTGGATGATTCCGATGATAATGTGGTGGTGCAATTTTTAGAAAGTGTGGAATGGGATATCGTCGTTATTCCTGAGAATGATGTACGCTATGTAACCACCCTGGAAGCTGCGCTCGACAGGGTATATCTCAACCTCCAGATCGATGAAGAGTATGGGAATCTGGAATTTACCGGCCGGATCGAAGATGAGAGTTTTGCGATTGAAGGTCGGGCTCGTTCCAGTACCGGAATCATAGAATATTTTGATATGACCTTTCGGCTTCAGAGCGCTGGTGTTGAATTCGACCGCGGCAGTGTTTTTCCCGTGGTCTATGGTGAAGCGCGAACCACAGTTACCGATTCGCTGGGATTGCCCTCAAATGTCATGCTTACGTTGCTTACCGTCGATCAGACCATGGACAAAAAACCTGTGGATGATCTGGCAAGACAGGAGCACAGCCGCGGCCGCTGGGATCAGATTCGCTTCAAATTGACAAGCGATAATCCCAACCTCGGCAACACCGAGGCGCAAATTCTCGCTTCGCTGGGGTACTCTACCGAAACCCTTCAGGATAAAGCGTTTGACGCAATCGGCATCAGTACGGAAAATATACTCTTTCGTCCCCTGTACCGGCCGATCGAAAAAAGACTCGAAATTGTCTTTAATCTCGATTATGTCCGTTTTAGCTCGCGTTTTGCCCGTAACCTGATCGAGGCCAATCTCTACGATAATGCTTTTCTTAACCAGCGCCTCTCATTGCTGCGCAGTTCCAAGGTGATTGTCGGTAAATATCTCGCCAACCGGCTGTTCCTGCAGTATACCGGCCAGATTGAAACGGGCATCGATTACAAATACAATGAAAAAAATGTCGGTCTCCGCCATACCCTGGGC
>CAZSOP010000057.1:0-13127 GCA_964608385.1 uncultured Cytophagia bacterium | reverse complement strand
GTTTTATCTGCAATCCGAACACTTTGATGTTTACTTTACCGAGGGAGGAGAATCTTTGGCTTCTTTTGTTGCAACCGTTGCAGAAGATAGCTATATGGAATTGAGCCGGAGTTTCCGTTATCAGCTCCTCGACCGAATAACCATAATTGTTTATAACAGTCATAATGATTTTGCTCAAACCAATGTAGATCTATCTCCATCGGAGGAATCCGTGGGTGGATTTACAGAGTTTTTAAAAAACAGAGTTGTTATACCCTATGAGGGTGAATGGGAAAAATTTAGACACGTTATCCACCACGAGTTGACTCATGCTGTCATGTTGCAGATGGTTTATGGGGCCGGGGCCCAGTCGATCATTACCGGGATGGCTCAGTTGCAACTTCCTTTGTGGATGGTGGAAGGCCTGGCCGAATATGAAAGCAGAGGCTGGGATATTGAAAGCGACATGTTCATGCGCGATGCAACCTTAAACGGATATGTACCTCCGGTTGATTATCTTTATGGTTATATGGCCTATAAAGGCGGGCAATCGGTGATGAAATTTATTGCCGATCGTTATGGCCGTGAAAAAATTGGTGAAATGCTTGGCAAGATCAAGATCAACAAGAGTGTTGCAAAAGGGCTAAAACAGTCGATTGGAATCGACACAGAAGAACTTACGGAAAGATGGCATCTCGAGTTGAAACGACTTTATTGGCCCGATATCGAGAACCGGAAGGAGCCGGAAGAATTTGCAAAACAGCTTACTGATCACCTCAAGTATAAAAATTTCATCAACACCAATCCGACCGTTAGCAACCGGGGTGACAAAATTGCTTTTATTTCTGATAAAGATGATTATTTTGATGTCTATTTAATGAGCGCTATAGACGGTCGTATGTTAAAGAAACTGGTAAGGGGACAACGGGCAGGTAATCTGGAAGAATTGCACTGGTTAAAAGGCCCCAGCCTCTCTTTTAGTCCTGATGATGAACAAGTGGTTTTTACGGCCAAGGCGGGAGAAGAAGATGCGCTGAATTTTGTCGATGTTCGGGAAAGCGAAATTGTCAATACGATCAAGCTGCAGCTGGATGGGATCCATAATCCCGCCTGGAGTCCTTCCGGTGAAGAAATTGCCTTTATGGGTATCAAGAACGGTCAAAGCGATATTTATAGCTATCACCTTGGCAACAATCAATTAAGAAAGATCACTGATGATCTCTTTAGCAATGTTGAACCGAAGTGGTCTCCGGACGGCAAAAAGATTGTTTTTTCCAGCGATCGTGGGCAATATATCGATAAGGTTCCGGAAAATTTCAAACCAATGCACATTGACATGAAAGATTATGATATCTATGAAATCAACGCGGATGGTTCAGAGCTAACATTGCTCGTTGACACACCATACGGAGACCATACACCGAGTTATTCTCCCCAGGGTGACAAAATTGTTTTTGTCAGTGCAAGAACGGGAGTCAGCAATATTTATCTGAAGGATCTGGAAAGCGGCCGGGAATGGCCTATTACCGATATTCTCACCGGTATTTTCCAGCCGAGCTGGGGTGGCGACGCCAATCGCCTCGCTTTTGTTTCATTCTATAAAGGCGGATATGATATTTTTCAGCTTAAAAATCCTCTGGATATTGAACCCGATGAAATTCAGGTTGAGAAAACGCAATTTGTAAAATCTTTTGAAAAGGAAGATGATAAATTCATCGCCGAAACCGAGACGGAAGAGAGTGCGCTTGCAGAAAACGAAAATCTGAAGAAATACAGGGATTTTGTTTTCGACAACGATTTTGCCCGCGGTGAGGTGCAAGAGGAAGAGAGCGAACACGTTTTTCTCGATTCCAGCGATTATGTATTACCGAGCGGAAAATTCAAAGTGCACGATTACCAGGTAAAGTTTTCACTGGATTTTGTCTATGGAGCCTTTGGTTATGACCAGTTTTTCGGTACCCAGGGTTATACCAATATTATGCTTTCCGATGTTTTGGGTAACCACCGCCTGAATCTGGGATTGAATATGTTCGGCGATTTGAAAAATGCAGATTATTCGGCAACCTACTTTTACCTGCCCAAGCGCCTGGATATCGGGGTGGGAGGGTATCATCATGCCTATTATTTCTATTCCAATACCTTTGGCTGGGTGCGTGACAGAAACTATGGATTGTCGCTCTATCTGAGCAATCCATTTAACCGTTATAAACGATTGAGTTACGGTATGAGCCTGATGGGGGTGAGCCGTAATTATTTGGATCAATATGATGAAATTATCGATCTGTTGATCGAAGATGACTTTTTGCCATCGCGAAACCGGTTTTTTGTGTTAAATAATCTGACCTATACAAAAGACAATACCATCTGGGGCAGCACGGGGCCTGCAAATGGAACGCGATACGCTATCGGCGTCACCTATAGTCCCCAATTGGGTAAAGAAGGAATAGAATTCACCACTGTCCGGGCGGACTGGAGGCGCTATTTGCGCCTGGGACAAAATTATAGTTTCTCCCTGCGTACCGCCGGTGGTGCGAGCTTTGGAAAACACCCGCAGAAATTCTTTCTTGGTGGCGTTTCAAATTGGCTGAATCGCGATTATTATGGTGGTATTCGTGTCGATAATATCGAAGAAATCTATTTTTCCACCTTTGAAATGCCCTTAAGAGGAGCGGATTATTATCAACTCGAAGGAAACCGGTTTCTAATGACCAATCTTGAATTCAGGTTTCCCCTGATCAGACGCTTGTCGATGGGATTTCCTCTTCCTCTCGAGCTTTGGAATATCGGCGGGGCAATTTTCACCGACATGGGGCTGGCCTGGGATCGGGGTGAGCAGGTTAAACCCTTTGTCAAGGGCCCGAATGGTATTATCCAAACCCGCGATGTTTTTATGAGCTATGGATTCGGTGCGCGGATATTCCTGGGATTCTTTTTATTGAGGGTTGATTTTGCCTGGCCCACGGACCTCTATCAAACAGATGATATGCATGTGATCTGGTCATTGGGTGCGGATTTTTAGTAACTATAGACAACCTATTCAACAGGTGGTGGTTTATGCGAAGAGTTTTATTGTTTGTTGTTCTCGGTTTTTTGAGTCTATCCTTATACGGGCAAGCCGTTGATTTTGGAGTCAAAAGACCGTCCGTCTTTGGAAGGGACTTTTTTTTATTTTCATTTTATAATTTTGCGGCCAAAAAACCGAATTTGAGCAACGCGATTGTTCATTTGTCGGTTGTGAATGATGTCCTGACGTTTATCAAGCAGGCTGACGGTACCTTTGTTTCGGAATATGAAATTATTATTATTATCTATGATAAAGATGAACAAGCTATTGCTGAAGAGAACATTCGCAATACGGTTCGCGTCAACACATTTAAAGAAACAAATTCACGCATCCGTGTGCACCGGCATCAATCGCTTTTTGAATTGCCTCCCGGTGAATATGATTATCATGTGATGTTATATAGTAACGATACAAAAGTCATTAAAAGCCGGAAACACCACCTGGTGTTGAGGTCTTTTGACAAGCAACACTTGCAAACCAGCGACCTCGTTTTTGCTGAAAAACTCGACTGTCAGACGCCTGAACAGTTTAGTCCCAATCTGAGAAATATTTTTGATGACGTCGACTCTGATTTTGCCGCCTTTTTCGTTCTTTATTCCACAGAGACAAGAGCCGTGGCAACCTGGCAGCTAAGGGATAATAACAATGTCATCGTTCACCAGAATGTGGATACCCTTGAGGTACTGGGGGAACCATTGCCCTACTGCATTTATATGCGTGATTATATCAAACGGCCGGGGCAATATAGCCTGACGGTACGGTTAAACGCCGATAAAGAGGTGGTCAAGATGAATCGCAATTTTAGCGTTTTTTGGGGCAATCTATCAATGCAAAAGGATAATCTGGATATTATTTTGCAACAATTGAAACTCATTGCCCGCAGTGCGGATATCGCAAAAATAAGAGACGCAGACAAGGAACAACAAAAAATTTTGTACGACCAGTTTTGGCAGAAACGCGATCCTTCACCCGAAACCCCGGTTAATGAGCTAAAAATTGAATTTTTTAGAAGAGTTGATTTTGCCAACCGTAATTTTACCGAACTGATCACCGGACGGGAAGGATGGAAAACGGACCGGGGACGCGTCTATATCAAAAACGGCGCCCCGACCGAAGTCGAAAAGCACGTCACTGAAATCAATCAACCCCATGCCGAAATCTGGTATTATGCTAAATTAAATCAACGCTACATTTTTACCGACCGCAACGGAACCGGCCAATACCGTCTGGTTAAGATTGAATAGGTGCCCAATTTCCCTTGCAGGCGCCCTTTGTTTTGGGCAGGTTTAGATAAACCGGGTTTGTTTTTATTGTTTAGTTGCGATATAACTTTATAAAAAACAACCCGGTTTTTTTGTGGCCGAGTCCTGAAACGGTGGCACGTCCTTTGATAGGGGATAATAGGAAAGAAATCATGTCTTATTAAAGGAGAAAACCAGGGTGCGGGCTGACCTCCATGTGCATACACATTACTCCCCGGATGCCATTTCCAAGGTGGATACCCTGTTATCGGTTGCTGCTGACCACGGAATAGATATTATTGCCGTCACCGATCATCAAACCACACAGGCCTGGAAGGAATTGGCGGATGCAAGTCGTCATTATCCGGTAGCAATCGTATTTGGGCAGGAAATGAAAATATTCAGGAACGATGCGGTGGTTGGTGAAGTATTGTGTTTATTCCTCGACCGTCCCGTTACCGGCCGCACGCTACCCGATTTGATTCATCAGGTTTCAGGACAGGGTGGCTTGATATCCATTGCACATCCTTTTTCCGAACGCAGACATGAATTCAAGGCGTTTGATCAAATCGAGGATTGGTCTCATATCGCTATTGAAGTAAGCAATGGGCGCACGTGGACACCGCACGATGACCAACTGGCCCAGAGTTTGTCGCGTCAACTCGATACGATGATTACGGCCGGCAGTGATGCGCATACCCCCTTTGAAATCGGCAGTGTCTATCTTGAATTTGACGGCCGCACCACAGATGATCTTAAACAGGCGATACGACATCACCAGGTTGTAATAGGGGGTAAACCGTCACCGATATTTTTTTCGCTCTTGTCCGAAGCAAGCCGGCTGGGGCTCGAAATTTGATGGAAGACAATTAAATTCCACTACGCTCCTTCACTGCAATACCCTATCTTACCGGCTCTTTATATTCACAAGTCAATTCGCGGAACCCATGTTTATCCACTTGAACCTGGACAATTCGTTCTGTCGATCATCAGGACTGGATTGTGAACAGGTTTTAATAGGCGTATCTGCAGGTCGTAGAATGGATTATTTTACTTGATAGTGATGCGTGCTTTTTTGTATATTTAAATTCAAGCAAACGTGCGGGTTATAGCAGAGGATAGAAATGAAGGCATGGAAAAAGAGCCGGAATCTGTCACGGTTCGGTGAGCCCTATATTATATGGTATCACAAAGCTGTCAATCGTTTTGTTGTCAAGATATTTACCTGGTTATTAAGCGCTTTTGTCGCTGGAATTTTGACTGCCCTTGTTTGTCATCACCTGAATCTTGTTGATGCCGGGCAGACGCTGGCGCGGATTGTTTTTTTTCTCGTTTTTATTACCGGTATCATCGATGCTTTGCTGGAGAATATCGTTATTGGTGTCGATTACCGGGTTACCGATAAAGCATTATTACATGTAAAGCCGTTCTTTTTGTTAAAACCTGTTTTCGGTCTATTCGGCAATAAAGTTGCCTCCTTGGCACAACGAGTCGAATACATCGAATGGCCGGAGGTAGAGAGCTACAAACAGGATCCGGAAAAGCCGGCTCTATCTGTGGAATTAAAAAAGTCGCAAATGGTTCAAGTGGGCGTCGCACCGGTTAAGCATTATCGCCTTCCCCTTTCGAATCAGGAGTATAAATCAACGGATCAAAGAATCGACAGCAAGGATAAATTTTCAAAGCAGGCAATGAATCATATTTTAAGCAAAATTCGTCAGGCAAAATCCTTCTAGTTATCGACAATTGACTTGCGCATTGAACCTTAATTCTAAAGCGAGGTTTGGGCATGCCTTCAAGAATCACGCCTTTAGATGTTAAAGCCTTTGCCGAACATGAGATTTACCGCAAGGGCGAACAGATTTATGAGAGCCAATTGGTCAAGCACCGTTTCCAGACCAATGTTGGTCTACAGGCCACCGTGCGCAGTAACGGCAATTATCATGTTGAAATGATCGTTGACGGCGAGCAGCTTTTTGGCCGCTGTACCTGTCCGGCCGGGAGCGCACCCTGTGAACATCAGGTCGCCACCTTGCTCTCCTGGGTTAATGATTCACACACATTTATCAGTTACCAATCGCTTCGCAAGGCTATTCGCGCCAAAGATAAAAATACGCTTATCGACGTATTGATGAACCTGATTGAAGTTTTGCCCGAGATCAGCCAGTTTTTTATCGACGAACCGGGAATCGATCAGATTAAGGCTGTCCGCGAGGACGTTGCGGATATTTTTGATTTGCCGCTTTCACAAAAAATTGACCCCAACGACATTCTAAAGCCTTGCCAGATTCTTCTTGTACGGGCAAGGTTGCTGCGCAGCGAGGGAAAGTGGACTCTGGCCCGTACCATTCTGTTTGAAATATTAAACCGTACCTTTGCTTTGGTCGAACGTGAACAGCTGAGCCGGCCTTTTCGCGAGAATTTTATCGTAGAGCTGGCAGATGATTATGAAGAGTTCGCCCTTCATGACCCGGATTTTGATAAGCATCGGGACGATATCAAGCGTCAGGTTATTGAGATTTTAGAGCACGATGCAACGGATATTGAGGGCATTTTTTTCGATCAAATCAAAGACAGATTAAAATTGTAAACCGGTTGGGACAATATTCCCTCTCCCAACGCCTGATATGGGGTGCAGGCGCCTTTTTGCCCGGCCTCTCTAAACCATAGTCAAATCAGAAAAGTCTGGGAAAATCAATTTTTTAATATCTTTTCATACTTTTACGGTATAAGCAAATGTGCAGTGTTTTTTCGGAGGCTCTATGAAAGAGAAACGAGTTGCGGTCGAGTCGGTCAAAAAATTTATGAAAAGTTCTTTTGTGGCTGTGGGGGTTCCGGAAACGGATGCTGATATTATCGTCGATATACTCATTCGCTCCGATTTGCGCGGTATCCGTTCCCACGGGATCGGCCGCCTGAAACTCTACATCGATCGCATACGCGATGGTATCCTTCAGCCGCAAACCCATATTGAAACGATTAAAGAATATCCCGCTACCGCGCTTTTGGATGGGAATAACGGGATGGGACATGTTATTTCATACAGAGCGATGGAGATCGCCATTCAAAAAGCGCAAAACACAGGTATTGCCGCCGTTTCTGTTCGTAACAGTTCACATTTTGGTATTGCCGGATATTATGCCGATATGGCCATTCAAAAAGATATGGCCGGTATGGCGGTTACCAATGCGCGTCCCTCAATAGCGCCGACGTTTGGTAAAAATCCGATGATGGGGACCAACCCGATCGCCTTTGGCTGTCCGACTGATGAAGAGTGTCCGTTTCTTCTCGATATGGCCACGTCTATAGCGCAACGCGGCAAAATCGAGGTGCTCGAACGCCAACATCAAAACATTCCCCCCGGATGGGCTATAGACGGAAAGGGCGATGTTGTCAGCGACCCCTCCGATCTCCTGAAAATGTTAAAACAAAAAGCTGCTTCGTTTCTGCCTCTCGGGGGCGAGGGGGAGAAGCTTGGCGGCTACAAAGGGTATGGAATGGCGATGATGGTGGAGATTCTTTCGTCGCTTTTTAGCAGCGGGCCATTTGGTTGGGGGTTGTCCGGATTTGACGAGAATCAACAAAAAATTCCCCATCGCCTTGGTCATTTTTTCATTGCCGTCAATATCTCTGCTTTTATCGATATCAAAGACTTTAAAAAACTGGCGGGTGACCTTGTACGGTCCATGCGCCAATCCGAAACCCTTCCGGGGCATGAACGAATCTATACGGCGGGAGAAAAAGAGTTCGACTATGAGCAGTCTGTACCCCGTAACGGTATTCCCTTAAATGCCCGGCTGCAGGAAAATTTGCGTGCCATTGCTGCTGATCTGGATATTACAGCAGATTTTTTGTAGATAAGGTTTCCAGAATCAGGGTTGTCGCCGCTGCAGGTTTTTGCTTAATTTCAAATGCAGCCATAACGCCGTTGATAATGTTTTCCGATATCGGTGCATCGGAATATAGAGTCATTATCAAATCGTTTTTTTCAACCTGCGAGCCCACTTTGACGTTGAGCTGGATTCCCGCTTTGTAATTAATGCTCTCCTCTTTGACCGCTCTGCCACCGCCGAGATAGACCACAGACATTCCGATTTTCATTGCATCGATACGAGTCACAAAGCCCTGTTGCGGGGCATATAGTTTTTTTTCGTACCGGGCGGTTTCGTAGAGAGATGCATCCCTGAGATATCGCGTTTCCCCGTTTTGTGATTGAACCATATTGAGGAACTTTTCCCAGGCTTCACCCGATCGGATTTTTTTGTCCAGAATTTCTTTTGCCCTGCTTGTGTTTTCTGCTTGTTTTGCCATGACCAGCATATGAGCAGCGAGCGCATATACGATTTCCATAATATCAGCTGGCCCCTTGTTTTGCAGGCAATTAATGGCCTCCCTGACTTCAAGCCAGTTACCGACTGCATATCCCAGAGGTTGATCCATATTGGTGATCAAAGCTGTTGTCGGCAGATGATGGCGTTCTGCGGTGGATATCAGACCGGCAGCCAAATTTTTTGCCTCCTCAAGGGTTTGCATAAAGGCGCCAACACCGCATTTAATGTCCAATACCAGGGCATCGATATCTTCAGCCAATTTTTTGCTCAGAATAGAGGAGGTAATTAGGGGGATGGAGGCAACAGTGGCCGTAGCGTCGCGCAGGGCGTAGAGTTTTTTGTCTGCAGGAACCAGCCGTGCGGTCTGACCGGCCATTACAACCCCGAGACTATGCAACTGTTGATGAAATGCCTCAGCAGTAAGATCGCTGCTGAAACCGGGAATAGATTCCAGTTTGTCCAAGGTTCCGCCGCTATGCATCAGTCCACGCCCGGACAGCATGGGCACAGCAATACCGCAGCACGCCACAAGCGGCGCCAGGATCAGAGAAATTTTATCTCCGACCCCGCCGGTACTGTGCTTATCGACCTTGGGCGAAACCTCCTTAAAGCGAAACCGTTCTCCCGACAACAACATGGCTTTGGTGAGACAGGCGGTTTCTTCGGCATTCATGCCCTTCAGATAAATCGCCATCAACAGCGCCGATATCTGATAATCGGGAATATAATCCCGACAATATCCGTCAATGAGATATTGAATTTCGAATTTTGATAATTTTCGTCCGTCTCTTTTTTTGGCTATCAATTCGATTGTGCGCATTTCAACCTCTTTGCTAATTTGCAACTCGTTAAAATAACAAATTTATTCTCATGGAGCAATGCCAAAGTTTGAAAATCAACCTCCCCCGGCGGATGGAATTTTTGCGATATGTTGATTTATTCGTCCGCATTTTCTGTTACATGAATCTATTTTAATAATAAGGCATTTGTCTGGATACTGATTTTAGGATTCTCTGGACCACATCAAATTGGGAGTAAATCTTATGAGGAGAATCGTTGTGAGATTTTTAGCTATTCTACTACTTTTTGTCAATATTCTATTTGCCCAGCAGGGTTGGTTCTGGCAAAATCCTTCCCCACATGGAAACGGCACAAATGATATACAAATGATCGATTCCAACCTCGCCTTTGCAGTCGGCAAACAGGGTACGATTATTCGAACCGATGATGGTGGGCTTGATTGGACCATGCAATTCACCGATACCACCAGGGAATTCTTTGGTGTTCATTTTTCCAACAACACAACCGGCACGGTCGTTGGTGAATCTGGCATCATCATGAGAACCACAAATGGCGGACAAAACTGGATTCAGCAGGAAAGCGGCGTCAGCGTTCATCTTCATTCAGTCTATTTCGAGAATGCGGATATCGGTATCGTTGTCGGCGATGACGGAACCGTGCTCAAAACCGGAAATGGCGGCAATAGCTGGAACCCGGTATCCATCCAGGGCGATCCAACCACGAATTTATACGATATTCAGATCAAAGATATCACAACAGAGATTATGATCATCGGTGATGACGCAACCATGATACGCACAAGCCTTGGGGATATCGGCTTTGAAGATATTATCGGGGAGTCGGTTTATTTTGATCCGTTGTCGTTAAGGGCATTGAACCATGTTAGCGATTTAACCTGGATATGCGTCGGCCTCGACGGCGCTGCGTTTAGATCTCTGGATAACGGCGATAGCTGGAGTCCTATTTCTCTTCCCAATATAAACGGGCGGGATCTGTATGATATTTCCTTTGGCAGTGCCACTCACGGCATGATTGTTGGTGAAGAGGGGGTTGTCTATTTGACTGAAGACGGGGGCAACACCTGGAGCGAGGAACAGGCTGAATCGGTCAGGCTCTTGGGACTATCCGCTCTCGATATGAATGTCGCCATGGCGGTCGGTGATTCCGGAACAGTTTTAAAAACCGTAGACGGGGGGGTAAACTGGTACAACTATCGATTTAGCGTCACCAGCGTCGATTTTACGGATGCCTTTATTCCGGATGAGCTCAATGCCTTTGCCGTAAATCAGGAAGGTGAGCTTTTTTATACCGAAGATGGCGGACAAAACTGGTACAATGATTTTCCCGTCAAGATCATTTCCGGCGGCACGCGGCTGGAAGCGGTTCAGTTTTTCAATTCGACCGGTATTCTTGTCGGAGATGACGGGCTGATTATACGGACTGCAAACGGCGGTGGGTCGTGGAACAAGATTACCGGTGTTACCTCGAGATATTTGTATGATGTTAAATTTGCGACAGATCAGATTGTATGTGCGGTTGGTGCATCCGGTGATATTTATCGTTCGGTTGATGCTGGAGTGAATTGGAGTCCGGCCAGTTCTACAAATAGTCATTTTGATCAGTTTGCTTTGGATTTTGCCGATGCTGATAGTGGTATCGCAGTTGGAATGTTTGGAGCAATTGTTCGTACGACCGATCGGGGACAAAACTGGACCACGGTTGAAAAGGAAGGTGGTGGACCTTATACGACCAAACGGCTTTACGATGTCGATTTTGCCGACGGCCAGACCGCTATTGTGGTTGGTCAGGATGGAACCTTTTTGCGCACCGTCGATGCCGGCCGGACCTGGTCTTTGATTCTGGATGGGGTGTATACAGAGGATTTTTTATCCGTTCAATTTGTCGGCCCAACAATCGGTTATGCTGTGGGAGAAAACGGTCTGGTGTTGAGGACCACAGACGCCGGTCTTTCCTGGGGCCGGCAAATCAGCCGCTGCAGTGAAACGTTTTCGGATGTTTATTTTCTCGATAATCATACCGGCATCATCGTCGGCGACAACGGCACGATTCTGCGCACCAATGACGGTGGTTTACCGGTTGAGTTGGTAGCATTTAATGCAGACATCGATGAGAGCGGGGTTTCGCTGTGGTGGCAAACCGCAAGCGAAAAGAATAATTATGGATTCGATATCCAGAGGCGCTTAAACCGGCCAACATCCGCATGGCAAACCATCGGTTTTGTCGTCGGTAACGGCACCACAGCAGAAACCAACTTTTATCGCTTTCAGGATACCGGCATTTCTCGTATGGATAAAAATATCTATTACAGACTGGCACAGATCGATCTTGACGGAACGGTCACGTTTTCAAAAATTCTAACGGTTAAGCGGCACGATACATTGCCGCAGGACTTTGTTTTGCATCCGGTCTATCCAAATCCATTTAATGCGGCGACCAAAATAGAATTTTCCCTGGCCCGCGAGGGCAATATCACTCTCTCCATCTATAACTGTATCGGACAAATTGTTGAAACCTTGATCGATGGCCATCGCGATGCCGGACGATATCAAATGCTTTGGGATGCAGGTTCCTATTCTTCGGGAATTTATTTTTGTGTACTCGAGACCCCCGTTCGCCGGCAAAGCCGTAAACTGCTTTATCTCCGCTGAATTGAAAATCCCCGGGCGGAGGAATTCCCTTTTTGTTCTTCTGCTCCGGGGATGATCACTTTTCCCTACGATTTTTTACCTATTTTCTCTATCTTGTTTATATAACGAGGTCGCGGCTCACAGACGAATCTGCTTTTTTTATTAAAACAGTAAAAAATCAAATACCACTGAAAGCTTTTCGCACTCATTTCTTCAGGAAATGCGTGACTGACAACGGGGCTGTAAAGTGACAAACACCTTATTATTGACTTGGGGATTCGTCATTTCAGGATGGTGTGAACATAAAATTTAATACTAAAAAGGAGTATTTATGAAAGTTGCTTTGATGAGTGATAGTCATGATAATTTACCGATGTTGCACCAGGCAGTGGACTTTTGCAATGATCAAAACGTCGGACATGTTTTACATGCCGGAGATTTGGTGGCGCCATTTGTCACGCGGGCGCTTGACAAGCTCAAGGCTCCGCTTACCATTGTCTATGGAAACAATGACGGCGAGCGTGCGGGATTGGCAAAGGCTTTTGCCGGCAGGATTTTCGAGCCGCCGTATGAATTGGAGCTGGATGGCAGATCGGTTATCATGCTGCATGACCCTATCGTCCTCGATGCGCTTGTACAATCCGGATGTTATGATTTGATATTATATGGCCACTTGCATGAAATTGATATTCGTCCGGGTATTCCTATTGTCGTCAATCCGGGAGAATTGTCCGGCTGGTTGAGCGGCACGTCAACAATGGCAACATGGGATACAAAAACAGATGAGGTCAAGCTTGTTAAACTTGATTGAGAGGTAAACACGTAGTAAAAAGGCATCCCCTGGTTAAGGGGATGCCTTTTTTTATATCTATTTGAGCATAATCATGCGTTTGGTGTTGCTATAATCACCTGCCTCAAGTCTTATAAAATACATTCCGGAAGCAGCCAACAGCCCCTGGCTGGTCGAACCATTCCACTCAACCTGATGCATACCCGGAGGATAGACACCTCTGGCCAGAGTGTTGATAATTCTACCCTGCAGATCAAACACCTGCAAGCGGAT